>DMJC01000017.1 GCA_003451915.1 Clostridiales bacterium | reverse complement strand
CCCATGATGAGGTGCTGGAAGCACTCGTTGAAAAACTGACCGGCCGTTCACAGTTTCAGGGGAAAAGTCCGGTTGACCCGTTCTGCGGTTTGTGGGACGCGAGGCTAAGCTGAATGAAAATGAAGGATGAAGAATGAAGAATGAAGGATGAAGAATGAAGGATGAAGAATGAAGAATGAAGGATGAAGGATGAAGGGTGAAGGATGAAGGATGAAGGATGAAGGATGAAGGGTTCGCTTTGCTTCTTTAGCATGATAAAGCGGTAAAGTTTTTGATTATTATATCGGCTGTGATGGGGGTTTGTCAACCGAAATGCAGACTGAATGACTGCCAGTTTTTATAATAAACAGTGGCATTTCTTTGTGCAGATTGACAGATTCTTGGCAAATCATCAGACATCCAGTGAGGCGATCAAGCGCGGCGCACTGCGGCGGATGATCAGGGCCAGTAACAGGGATATCAAAAGCGGCAGCACACAGATAATCAGTACTGAAGCCAATAATTTGAGTTGGAAAACTGCAACGGGAACGATGGCCAGGGCAGCCAGCAGGACTCCGAATATAATGCCATAGAGGACATTGAGGTTTTGCTTGACCGCCTTTTGTTCATTTTCCCAGTTCAGCTTGGGCCAGTGCAATTCAAAAATGATGCCAGCCAGGTTGGTAATCAGGATCGCACCCGGCAAGGCGGCCAGAATCAGCAGCAAGAACCAGATGGGCGGATGAACGAGCACAGCCAGCACGATCACCAGGAGTAATGTTCCGATAAGGCTCATCAGGATGCCGGTGACCAGTTTGGCCCAGACCTGCTTGTTATAAGACATCGGCCAGATCTTCATCAGATAGAAAAGCTTGCCTTCCCGGGATAACGCGCTTTCGGCAATGCCATTGGTGCCCGATATAAAGCAGGCAACAGCAAATGTTCCGGCCAGAATCAAAGGCACCGAGGGGCTTCGCGGTGTTATTTCCGAACGAAGCAAAGCTATCAATGATGTGATATCGGCATCCGCTGAGCCGCTGAAAAGGGGCAGCAAAACGAAAACCGGCCAGAGGAAGTTCATCAGAATATTGTTCATAAAGAAAATCGGCGTGCGCAAAAGGATGCGGAATTCTTTAACAACATAAGACAGAAAGGCCGGCCGGCCAGTGCCGGCTTCGGCCATTTCCCGCTCGGTCAGGCGCCGGCGGTTGCTGGATGATGTGTTGATACCGATGACACCTTGAAAATAGAGCAAGCGACTCAGAGCCAAGGTCAAGATCAGGGCAGCAGCGGCGATCAGGAGAAAAATACCCAGCTGGCCGGCAGCAACCCATCCTGCGGAATCGGCCAGGGCGGCTGCGGCCCGGGCTGTGCCCGGAAAGGCCACAGCAGTCAGGCGGGCCAGGTCGGACGCGCGCAGGCTGAGCAGTTTGGTCAGATCACCTGAAGAAAGCGAAGTCAGCGACTGTGTGCCGTAAATAAAAGCCAGCGCTATGGCCATGGCCAGCAGATTGGCTACCAGGCTGAACCGATCCTTATTACGGGCGAAGCGGGTGAAGCGCATGACCAGCATGGCGATCAGAGTGGCCAGGCAGATCGGTACTACAGGCAGTACGATCAGAACAATCAGTGCGTAGAGGTAATAGTGCACACCTGCACTGCTGCGGATACCGTAGATCACCAGTGGCGGCCCGACCAGCACAATTTCGTAAAGATACTCATAAATCGCAGTCACCATCAGTTTGGCACCGATGATTTCATTGGCTTTGAGTGGCATGGGCAATAATTTTTCCACATCACTGGCATAATAAAAAATGCTGATCACATACAATATGCCAAACATGAAGACCAGGATGGTTCCCATGCTGAGAAACAGGCTGACAACCAGGCTCTGCAGCCTGGCGGCGTTGAGAACATCATAGAAAAACATCGATCCGGCGGTGGTGATCGTCATCAGATAGATTGCTAAGAAAGCAAAAAGAATCACACTGCCGATCCGGCTGAAACGGCGTTTGCGGCTGGCATCGCCGGCAAAACTGGCCAGCCCGTTGCCTTTGAAAATGACATAGGTCAAACGCAGGAAATTTTTCATGGCTGGGCAGCCTCCTCCCCGGCCTCGCCGACCAGTTCGAGGAACATCGACTCCAGTGATGACTCTGAGCGGAAATGTTCACGCATCTGATTGATGGTGCCGCAGAACAAGATCCGGCCTCGGTCAATGACAGCGACCCGGTCACAGACTTTTTCGGCAACATCAAGGACATGCGTGGAAAAGAAAACTGACTTGCCGGCATCAGCATGTTCGCGCATCATTTCTTTCAAAACAAAAGAGGAACGCGGATCAAGGCCGGTCATCGGTTCGTCGAGGATCCACACATCAGGGTTGTGCAGCAGGGCACCGATGATCATAAGCTTCTGGCGCATGCCGTGTGAATAGCTCTGGATGCGGTCGGCCAAGGCATCGGCAAGGCCGAAGCGGGCGGATAGCCGGCTGATCCGCTCGGTTCTTTCGCTGGTCGGCACCTGATAGATATCACCGATAAAGCGCAAATATTCTATCGCTTTCAGTCTGGGAAAGACATTGGGATCATCGGGCACAAAACCAAAAGAACGCTTGGCTTGCAGAGGCTGCCGGACAATGTCATGGCCATTGACCTGGATTTCTCCCGAATCGGGAGACAGAATACCGGTGATCATCTTGATCGTTGTCGTTTTACCGGCGCCATTAGGGCCAAGAAAACCGAAAATTTCGCCGTTCTCAACGGTCAGGCCGATGTTGTCGACCGCTTTGATTTTGCCATTGTAACTCTTACTGACCTGTCTGATGGTAATCATGTCTGTTCCTCCGACTGTCTATTCCTCGTGATACCACCCCAGCAGCCGTAACATCGGCATTTCCCGGCTGAGTTGCAGCAGGGTGGCCAGAGCTTGCGGATTGCGCTCGCCCGGGCTCTCGAAATCCAGGTAAAAAAGGTAGGTCCAGGGGTTGTCAAGGTCAGGTCTCGACTCAATCTTACTTAGGTTGAGGCCTCGGTCGCCAAAAACCGCCAGGGTTGCCGCCAGGGCACCGCTTTGATGCGGCAGCCGAAGGGCCAGGCTGATCCGGTCGGCGTCCGGGGTGATCACCAACGATCGGCCGACAGCTACAAATCGGGTCTGATTGACGTGGCTGTTGCAGATCTCACGGCTCAGCACGGTCAACTGGCTGTCGATGGCTGCGGATTCCGAAGCAATCGCAGCCAGGGCAGGATCGCCGAGCCGGGCAACCTCAGCAGCAGCAAATGCTGTGTTCTGGGACTCACGGCTGGACCAGCCACGGATCCGGATCAGATCAGAGCATTGCGACAGCGCTTGCGGATGCGAAACGACGCCGCGGACATCTTCCATTTTACTGCCAGGCACACCTAAAAGGCAATGCTGAATCGGCAGTGAAAGTGAACGCCAGATCCACAAGTCATATTTCAACAACAAGTCATAAACTTCATCGACTGTTCCGGCTGTTGTGTTTTCCAGGGGGAGAACCGCGAGATCAGCTTCACCGCTGACCACCAGCCGGCAGGCTTCATCCCAGGTCGGAGCTGCAAGTGAAGTCACAGACGGAAATAGTTTTCTGGCAGCCTGGGCAGCATAAGATGCCGGCGAACCCTGGTAGGCCAGTCGGTTTAAAGTCGGGATTACTTGAGGTGCCGAGTCGATCAGGCTGCCCAAGTCAAATTTCAGACCAAGTCGCAGCAGTTTTTCGTACTGGGCGCCGCGCGAAAGACGCATCAGGCTGCGCAACAGTGTCTCAGCCCGGATCGCATCGTCTTGGCTGACATGAGCCAAAGCTTTGGCGACGACCTCTTCTTCGCGCAGCGGATCGAAAACAGGTGAACCATTGGTGGCTTTGAAATCAGCCACCGATCTGGCGACAGCCATCCGCCGCGAAAAAAGATCAAGCAGGTCGCGGTCGATGTCTTCGATTTCCTGGCGAAGTTCTGCCAGCTGGTTTTTATCAGAATTTTCAAGGTTGTGCGGCATATTACATTCCTTTCAGCAGACGGCAGAGCTGTTCGGTGCCCAGCCGGTAGCTGTCAATGCCAAAACCGGCAACCTGACCGCAGCAGACCGGATGAATGACTGAAATACTGCGAAAAGGCTCACGTTTATGGATATCGGAAATGTGGATCTCCATGACCGGCAGACGGCACAGTTCAATGGCATCCCGCAGGGCATAACTGTAATGAGTCAGAGCACCGGCGTTGAGCAGTATGCCATCATAAACACCCATAGCCTGCTGGATGCGATCGACAAGATCGCCTTCGTGGTTGGATTGAAAACAATCAAGGTCATAGCCTTGGGCAGCTGCCACCTCACGTGTCAGTTTTTCAACATCAGCCAGGGTAAATATCCCGTATTTGGCAGGATCACGTTTGCCCAGCATATTCAGGTTGGGACCGTTGATAAGCAAAAGCCTGGGCGGGTTTGTGTCACTCATCGTCTGGCTCCTTTCAGCCGGCAACGAACAGGCCGGCACTCAGCATGGCATCCAGGGCGGCTATGGCGGCAGCGGCTTCGACGACCGGCACAGCCCGCGGTACGATGCACGGGTCATGGCGCCCTTTGACGATCAGGCGATCCCCGGCCATCGTTGCCAGGTTAATGGTTTGCTGTTCCTGGCCGATTGACGCCGTGGGTTTGAAGGCAACGCGGAAGACAATCGGCATGCCGTTGCTGATGCCGCCTTGAATGCCGCCGCTGTGGTTGGTCAGGAAGCGAATGCTTTTCTCTTTAAAGACCGGTACATCATTGTGTGTTGATCCGGTCATGCCGGCTGCAGCAAAACCGGTGCCGAATTCAAGGCCGCGCACAGCCGGAATGCCAAAGACGAGGCTGGCAATCTGAGACTCCAGGCACTCAAATATCGGGTCGCCAACTCCGGCAGGCATCCCGTAGATCATAGTCTCAACAATACCGCCTACCGAATCGGCAGCCATACGGGCTTTTTCGATTGCGTCGGCCATAGCC
>DMJC01000295.1 GCA_003451915.1 Clostridiales bacterium | reverse complement strand
GCTCAACTCCTGGGAAGACAAGGACGCCCTGCCGATCCTGGCCGGCGCCGGACTGACCAAGACCATGGCCCCGCGTGATGCCGCTTCAACAGCGGAATATGCTCTGCCGACAGTCGATTTTGACAACAACGAGCTTTACAGCAACCTGGTCGATGTCATCGACGGCACTGCCACCCAGATCGTCACGCCGGATCAGGCCCTGCGCGTTCTCAAGCTGATGGAAGCTGCTTTCGAATCGAGCGAAAAAGGCACGGTTGTTCATTTTGCGAAGTGAAACCCGAGCGAGGCTCAGGTAGGTGAAAAGTAAAAGGTGAAAAGTGAAAGGTGAAGGAAGGAATGTTTGAATACCCTTCACCTTTCACTTTTCACTCATTTGCGAGCCTTCTGATCATCTCCTGCTGCCGGCGGACCTGCTCGACTTCGTCGACATAGTACTCGCCCATTTCAATGTCGTGGAACGGGCGCTTCCCTTCGAACTCGCTCGACAGGTAGCCATCCCAGCCTATTTCTTTCAGGACTTTGATCGGGCCGGCGTAGTCGATGGACGTCTCGTTATAATTCTCATCCATTTCATAGAATTTGGCATGGAAATGCGGTGCCAGATACGGTGCCATTTCCTTGAGAAGATTGGGATCATTGTAATGATTGGTATTCATACGGATGAGCAGCTCGACTGACTGCGGTGCATCCATTTTTTTCAGGTCAGCGCGGATTTGCGGTTCGGGCAGTTTCTGAATGCTGGCTTCCATCAGATAATCAGCAAATTTCTGCGGCATGCCTTGACGAACGAACTTATCCAGCTGCAGATGATTGGCACGCGTTTCAAAAATGCCAAAGTCGGGCAGAATCTTGACATACTGCGTGCCTGTCCGCTCAATGAGTTCAATCAACTGCTCGTTTCGTTCAGATTTTAAAATCAGCGGTGCATGATTTTCGAAACCCATGATCACATTGTAATGTTCGGCAGCGCCGATTGCGGCTTCGACCGCTTCGATTTCGAGCGAGTTCTGAGCGCGGACGATATAAAATCCGAGTTGATTGGCTCGTTTTAAGCAGTCTATCAGAAAATCAACCTTTTCACCGACGCGCAGGGCGCGGTTGCCATAAAGTTTCCAATCATCAAAGATATCCATACAGGTCGGTTTCGTGCCGTACTTGTCCATCCAGCCGAACCAGCAATCGACGTCGGCTTCGGTCGGATAGGGGTAGCGGCCGACCGGCATCTGCTCAGGGATCAGTTCAATGCCGTCAGCTCCGGCTGCTTTGGCAGCGGCAATGCAGCCTTCGAGATCAAGTTTGCCCAGATAATAGTTTTCCTGGTAGCTATACAAAGAAACACCTTGTTTGATTGCCATATCAGTATCCTCCTCAGGCTAGCTGCATGTCTGCCCAGGCTTTGGTGTAACCGCGCCAGGGCATGTAGCTGATTCGCAGTAAGACATAGACTTCGACCTTGTGATCACCGGCGGGCAGTCCGCCGGCTTTGCTGACCTGAAGGGTCGCTTTTTCACCGAACTCCCAGCGAAAGAAAGTCACTGTCGGCATTTCGGCCAGGCTGAACGTGCCGCCGCCGACTGTGAAGCGCAGCGCATCACCGCGATACTCTGTGCTGTCAATGACGACTTTCAGGTCTTCGACCATCGACAAAGGGACGCCCCGGTAATAAGGAATGCGGATCTGCAGGCTGAAGCCTGTTGTCTCGCCATTCTGGCTGATGTTCTGGAGACTGTCT
The DNA here is from genome assembly GCA_003451915.1 of Clostridiales bacterium. Lineage (GTDB taxonomy): Bacteria > Bacillota > Clostridia > Saccharofermentanales > UBA5734 > UBA8949. Next base: position 7,012 of record DMJC01000295.1, on the reverse strand, counting down.
TTACACAGGATATACTTTTCATACATCATAAATAAAAGCTCCTTTCCTGAACCTGATTCCATTTTACAGGGTTCAGCCAGGAATAAGAACAACTGAAAAGAAAAATATTTTCACAATATGAAAATTTGAGATCGGCGTATCTGGTACCTTATATTATCGCATCGTGCTTTCTCTGGCGATAAGCTCAGTGTTGAGCAGCAGTTGGCGGGCGGGAGCTTTGGGATTTTTGATCTGTTCAATCAGCAAGTCGCAGGCATAGGAACCTATTTCGTAGCGTGGCTGGTTGATTGTGGTGATCGAAGGCTCCATCATCAGGGAAATTTCCGTATTATCAAAGCCGACGACACCCAATTCCTGGGGTACAGCGATTTTTAATTTATGAGCGACCTTGATGACTGCCGCGGCGATTACGTCAGATACTGCAAAAATCGCATCAGGGCGGTCTTTAAGGCGCAGCAGCTGCTCGGCTGCGCTGACCGCCAGCGAATAATTGACATCCGAAATATGGACAATCCATTCGGGCCTGGTGATCAGGCCGGCTTCGGCTATGGCTTGTTCGTAGCCGGCCTGGCGATCCTGTGCATATTTATATTGAAGACTGGAATTGATCAGGGCGATTTTACTGTAACCGACCGACTGGATGAACTGCACAGCACGGCGGGCGGCCATCACACTGTCGATGCTGACATAGGAGTAATCCAGCGATTTATTATATTCACAGCACTGCACGATCGGGTAATTGCGGCCGACTGTGGCGAAAACATCGAGATTGGCAGAAGGATCAAGCGTCACGGCACCGACGACGACGCGGCTTTTCAGCAGGTTGATGTACTCCTCCGTCCGGCGGGGGTTGTTCATGGATTGGCACAGCAGCACTTCATAGCCGTGGCGATAAGCATTGTTCTGAAAACCGTGGATGATTTCGCTGTAAAAAGGATTGGAGATCCGCGGCACGATCATCAGCAGAATATTCGGCGCGCCCTTGCGATCCGCCCGGGTGCCCTGATCCATGCTGTAATCCAGCTTCTCGACTGCCGCAATGACGGCTTTGCGTTTCTCGGGCGAAACCGGACCTTTGCCATTAAGCACGCGCGATACAGTGGCGATCGAAACTTGGGCTTCGTTGGCGACATCCTGGATTGTAACAGTTTTCACAGCAATTCATCTCGCTTCCAGTTTCTAATGGTTTGATTATAGTGTTTAAAAGGCGATGCGACAAGATTAAACTGAAAGTCCTTTGTAAAAGTCGGTACTTTTGATCAAATATTAACTGAAAGCATAAAATTTACATCTCGTCATGAAAACGCGAAAGTTATGAAAACTGATGTTTCACAATCGCATGCTTCTGTGAAAGTATTTTCACGAATTTCTGATGATAATGATCGTTACGTTGCCTCGACAGACTTTTGATAAGGCATTTCAAACAAAAAGAAAGCATTATATTTTGTGATAAAATACATGTTGAACAATAGTTGAACCCTATTTGCTCTCGTTCAGAAATGAAAATTGATGAAAAAAGACTGAAAATTTTTGGTTAATCATTGACAGCAGTATCCAGACTTCCTATAATGACATTACAGGTGATTTTGCCGCGTTTGCTAGCAACGGCGCGCAACTGCCACCGGATTCAACTTCACTCATATATCCAGATCAGTTTAAAACAGGGCAGGCCTGAAGTCATGCCCAACAAGCCAAGGAGGTTTGAGGATGAAAAAAGCACTCGTATTGGTTCTTTGCTTTGCTATGCTGCTGACATTGATCGTCGGCTGCACACCCCAGAACACAACCGCTCCGACGACTGGAACAACCGGCGGTACAACCGCACCGACAACCGAACAGACGACAACGCTGGGTCCGCCAGTTGAGCTGACCTATGTTTTCCCTGTATTTGCCGATCATGTTGACACGCCGATTGTCAACGCAGCGCTGAATGAAATAGCCTTGGCCAAAGCCAACGTCAAAGTCACTTTAGTCCCGATCGCCATTTCCAGCTACAGCGGCCAGGTCCCCCTGATGATCACCGGCGGTGAGGATTGTGATCTCCTGCTGACCCTGCCCGGCGGCCCGACAATTTACCCCACCATGGTTGCCCATGGCCAGCTGAATGACATCACTGAATTATTGCCGCAATTTGCCCCGGGTATCGTCAGCGCCTTCAATGACGTCAACTCTGGCTTCCTGAACGGTGCCTTAATCGGCGGCAAAATGTATGGCGTACCGACTTTGTTCGACAAAGTCACAGCGACCTACTTTGATATCCGCAAAGACGTTCTGGTTGAGAATAACCTGCTCGATGCCTTCCAGGCCATCAAAAACATGAACGATCTCGAAGCAGTCGTCAAGGTGCTGTCTGAGAAAAGCGACATTCCTGTGCTGGCCTCCACCGGTAACAGCTGGGGTCAGGTCGTCAACTCCAACGCCCGCCTGATCAATTTCGATGATTTCTCCAAGCAGATCGTCACCGAATTCTTCAGCAGTGACACCTGGGCCTATGGCGCCATTGTCGGTACCGACAATACCAAGGTCATCGACATGTATGCTTCAGACTATTACAAAAAGCTCGTTGAAAAAGCCCGTGACTGGTATCTGAAGGGTTATATTTTCAAAGACGCCGCAACCCAGGTTGACATGGGCGGACTGATCGTCAAAGCCAATGGTGCTCTTGGCTCCGTCACTGATGGTGAACTGGGCCATGAGGCTTATGCCAGCAGCCAGGCCGGCAAAGACATGATCAGTGTCAAGGTTGCCGATGCCGTCGTCAATACCGGCATCATGCAGAAATTTGTCTGGACCCTGCCGGTTACCTGCTCTGACAAAGAAGCAGCCCTCAAATTCCTTGAACTGACCTATACTGATGCTGACATTATCAATCTGCTGAACTTCGGCATCAAAGATACTCACTATGTTGAGAATGCTGATGGCACCATCTCACTGCCAGCCGGTGTCGAACCCGGGAAAACCCGCTACCACGTCAATGCCCCGTTCCTGTTCGGCAGCGCTTATCTCGCCAAGGTCGCAACACCTGACCCTGCTGATCTCCGTCAGCAAGCCCTAACACTCAACAAAGCCGCCGCTGCTGCTCCGCTGCTTGGCTTCGCCGTTGATACCAGCTCGTTCATCGATGAGTACACCGCTGTCATCAACGTCATCACCCAGTACTCCCCGGGCCTCAATGCCGGTTCCAGCGATCCGGCCACCGAGCTGCCCAAATTCCTGGCCGCTCTCAACACCGCCGGCATGCCCAAGATTCTGGCTGCCGTACAGTCACAGGTTGACGCCTTCGTTGCAGCTAAGAAATAATCTGAGTTGCCTGGCCAGTCAACTTGCCTGACCCATTATAATCGGCGGCGGGCAATCACGGTTGCCCGCCGCCATTTGTTTCAAAAAGTTTGCCCTGCAGCCACCCGGCAGCAGACCCCACAGAGATTGGAAGCGATACTGCCATGAAAAAGGACCAGAATACCATTTTGCCGTTAGCACGGCGTCGCAAGCCCTGGCTGAGCCTGCTCGACCTGATGATCTTGCCAGGCCTTTTATACTTGATCATCAATAACTATTTGCCGATGATCGGGCTTGTCATTGCCTTCAAGAAAGTTGTTTTCGGCAAAGGCATCCTCGGCATCCTCGGCAGCCCCTGGGTTGGGATGAAGAACTTTATTTACCTTTTCACGACCCAGGACGCCTGGATCATCACGCGCAACACCATCCTGTACAACCTGGTTTTTATTGTCCTGTTGAACGTGGTCGGCATTTCAGTCGGTATTATGCTCAGCGAGCTGCGCCGGCGCCAGATGGCCAAATTTTATCAGACAACCATCCTGCTGCCGCAGCTGATTTCGATCCTGATTATCTCCAACATCGTTTTTGCTTTCCTGTCGACTGAGTATGGTTTCGTGAACAAGACCATCTTGCCAGCGCTAGGAATACCTGAAGTAAATTTCTACTCCGACAAAACTCTCTGGCCCTACATCCTGACGTTTGTCTATATCTGGAAAGGCATCGGTTACGCCGCAGTCATTTACTATGCTGCAGTCATCGGTATCGACCGCGAGCTCTTTGAAGCTGCCCTGGTCGACGGTGCCAACAAACGCCAGCAAATTTTCAAAATCACCATGCCTTTGCTGCGCCCGACGGTCATCACCCTGGTCCTGATCAACGTCGGCCGCATTTTCTACTCTGACTTCGGCCTCTTCTATCAGGTGCCGATGAATTCCGGAGCCTTGTTCAACGTCACCAACACCATTGATACCTATGTCTATCGTGCCCTGCTGCAGTTGAACGACATTTCAAGAGCTTCAGCCGCCGGTTTCTATCAGTCCATCGTTGGCTTCGTCGTCGTTTTGATCGCCAACGCTGCGGTTCATAAACTGGACCCGGACAGTGCGTTGTTCTGAGGAGGAAACGGTATGAGCAATATTAACTCAAAAAAATTCTCACCAGGCCAACTGGTGGTCAATATCATCCTGATGTGTTTTTCTCTGGCAGCCCTGCTGCCCTTCCTGATGCTGATCATTTCATCGATCACCAACGAACAGACGCTGCTGGTTGACGGCTACACGTTCTTTCCCAGCAAGCTGGGTTTTGAATCCTATGAGTATCTGTTCAAGGTCAATGTTGCCAACATTGGCCGGTCTTATGGCATCACAGTTTTCATGACGGTATTCGGAACTGTGCTCAGCCTCGCGATCGCGCCGATGATGGCTTATGTCCTGTCCCGCCGCGATTATAACAAGCGCAAGGTAATGACCTTCATCGTCTTTTTCACCATGCTTTTTAACGGCGGCCTGGTCCCGCAGTACCTGATGTGGACGCAGCTGTTCGGTATCAAGAACACGATTTTCGCTCAGATTTTTCCGAATCTGCTCTTCAATGGCTTCTATGTTCTGCTGATGAAAAGCTACTTCACACTCAACATTCATCCGGCGCTGATCGAGGCGGCTAAAATCGACGGTGCCCATGAGTTCTACATTTACCGTAAAATCATCATGCCGCTGTCACTGCCCATTCTGGCCACGATCGGCCTGATGGTCGGCATCGGCTACTGGAACGACTGGATGAATGGACTTTACTACATCACCAAGACCGAACTGTTCAGCCTGCAGAACCTGTTGAACCGCATCCTGGTTACCATCCAGGCGCTGGCGACGATGGGTAATGACAACAAGCTGATCGTTGAGCTGCCCAGCATCTCGATCCGAATGGCGATGGCCGTTGTCGGTACAGTACCGATCATGGCGCTGTACCCATTCTTCCAGAAATACTTCGTCAAGGGTATTTCACTCGGCGGCGTCAAAGGCTGATGAGTACAATCTGAAAAACAGCGGACGCCGAGATGACCTGAGAATCCCGGCGTTCTTAATTCAATTTGAAAAGAGGTGGGCCAATGGCGACAATTGAAGATGTGGCAGCTCTGGCCGGCGTTTCGATCGCCACGGTCTCCCGTGTCATGAACAACAGTTATATTGTCTCACAGGAAAAGCGTGAGAAGGTTCTCGCGGCTGCAGCAACCTTGAATTATCAGACAAACCGCAATCCAGTGCGCCAGACCGAAAACAAGCTGATCATGGTTGCCGGAGCGACGTTTATTTATGATGTGTTCACCGGTATTCAGGATAAAGCACGGGAAAATGGCTATGATGTCATCTTTCAATACATGAACAGCCGTGCGAATCGTATCCAGTCCACCACTTTATTCAGCCGCGGAATGATTGATGGTATAATTTTGCTCAATTACCGCGACGATGATAACGAATTGGGTGAACTGGCGGCAAACATGCCGATTGTCCAATGTGGCGGATCATTGCCGTTTCCCGGCGGGATAACCGTCTCAATCAATAATGAACAGGCGGCCCGGGACGCAGTCGGTCATCTGCATAACCAGGGCAGACGCCGGATTGCGCTGGCTTTGCCGGAATATGCCGACTTCACACCGCTGTACATGACAGAACGGGCAAAGGGTTATCGTCTGGCTTTGCATGAGTATGGTCTGACTTTTGATGAACGGCTGGTTTTTCACAGTGATCTGTCCAGTGAAAGCCTGGCAGAAAACGTGTCGAGTCTGCTGGCTTTAGCTAACCGGCCGGACGCTTTGTTTTGTGTCAACGATTCGCTGGCCGCCGGTTTTCTCAGCGGCTTGATCAGCCGTGGCATCGTCATTCCGCGCGATATTGCCATTGTCGGATTCGACAATGATGATATTACCGAACTGCAAAATCCGCCATTGACCTCGATCAACCAGCCGCGTTACGAGATCGGCTGTGAATGCGTCCGCATGCTGCTGGCCCAGATGAAGGAAGACTGCATCATTGGCCGTCATGTACAACTGTCGCACAATTTAATTGTAAGAGAGTCGAGTCAGCTACTATGAAGATGATCATTCGAATCGACGATGTCGGTTATACGAACACCTGCAATACCGGTGCATTCCAAACCATTGAACAAGGTATCGCGACAGCTGCTGATGTCATGCTCGACACACCGGGTACAGAAGATGCACTGAATCGGCTGCGTGATTTCCCCTGGATCTCAGTCGGCTGGCACACCCATTTTTGGGGGTCGCCCGTTCTGCCGGCTGAGCAGGTTCCGACCCTGCTCATGAACGACCAGGGTCGGGTTCGCTTCCGCAAAGACCTGCATGAAGCGTCTGATGTCAATTTCGATGAAGCCCTGCGCGAATGCCGGGCCCAGCTCGACCGCTGCGTACGCATTTTGGGCCGGGCACCCGATACCGGCATGTTCTTTGCTGCAACTCCGATGAATCAGGCGATCCGCCAGGCTTGCGACGAGTATGGGATTATCTATGACTTCACGCACATCCAGTCAGGCTTTCCGGGCATGAATCAGCCGCCGGCTGTCAACCCGCGCTGGGCAGACCGCAAGATCAAAGCTGTTGATTCAATGGCCTTGATCAGCCATCTTCTGGCGGACTCAATCGATGAATGGGAAAAGTATGATCCGGTCGCTTATTTCGTTGAAGACCAGGCCCATCTCCTCGATTTCGCCGACGATGATG
>DMJC01000216.1 GCA_003451915.1 Clostridiales bacterium | reverse complement strand
GATGAAAGATGAAGAATGAAGGATTAAGGATAATATTCCTTCATGCTCGCGAAGCGAGCCCTTCATTTTTCATTTTTCATTTTTCACCTTTCACCTTTCACTTTTCACCTTATGGAGATTAATGTATGAAAGCCGATATCCGTAAAAAGAAAATAAACTTGCGCCGCTGGCTGCCTTTTTACCTGATGGGGCTGCCTGGCCTGGTCTATATTTTCATCAACAACTACATGCCACTGGCCGGGCTGCAGATCGCCTTCAAGAATTTTAACTATCGCAAGGGTATCTGGGGCAGTGAGTGGAATAACTTTAAGAATTTTGAATTTTTGTTCAAGACGAATGACGCCTGGATTATGATTCGGAATACCCTGCTTTACAACATAACCTGGATTCTTTTGGGCGTGGTAGTCGGTGTCGGTGCGGCCATATTGCTCAATGAGGTTCTCAGCAAGCGTGCCAAGCAGTTTTACCAGACCGTCATTCTGCTGCCGCACCTGATGTCGATGGTCATCATCGCCTATCTCGGCTATGCCTATCTGGCGACCAGCACCGGCCTGTTCAACATGAGCATCATCAAGCCGCTGGGCGGCGATGCAGTTAACTGGTATGCCGAGCCCAAGTATTGGCCATTTATTCTCACGTTTATCAATCAGTGGAAGAGTATCGGCTTTGGCATGGTACTTTATCTGTCCAGCATCGTCGGCATCGACCGTTCTTTTTATGAAGCTGCCGAAGTCGATGGCGCAACCAAATGGCAGCAGATCCGCAAAATCACCCTGCCGCTCCTCAAACCGACCATCATCATGCTGCTGATCCTGCAGATGGGTCAGATTTTCCGTTCAGACTTTGGTTTGTTCTATCAGGTACCGATGAACCAGGGCGCCCTCTTCAGTGCCACTCAGACCATTGATACCTACGTTTACCGGGCCTTGCTCGTCAACAATGACGTCCGCATGTCTTCGGCAGCCAGTTTCATCCAATCCGTCGTCGGCTTTGCTTTCATTGTTGTCGCCAACATGATCGTTAAAAAAGTCGACCGCAAGAGTTCATTGTTTTAAGGAGTATGCAGCCATGGCTTTAACTGAACACAAAAAGTGGCGCATTTCCGCCAATCTTGTCCTGTCTTTCATGTCATTGCTGGCAGTTTTGCCTTTTATTCTGTTGATTATCGCCTCGCTGACCGACGAAAGTGTCGCCATAACTAATGGCTATTCATATTTCCCGGAAAAATGGTCTTTTCTGGCATACGACTATATTCTCCGTGAAGCAGCCATGATCAGCCGCGCCTATGGCATGACCGTACTCGTCACAACCATCGGCACGACGGTCAATCTGCTGATTTCTTCGATGCTGGCCTATATGCTGTCCAAACGGGGTCTGCCCGGCGGCAAGGTCATTAATTTTCTCGTCATCTTCACCATGCTGTTTAATGGCGGCCTGGTGCCGACCTATCTCGTCTACACCAAGACGCTGGGCATCAAAGACACCATTTTCGCCCTGATTGTGCCCGCACTGCTGTCAAGTGCTTTCCTGATCATGCTGATGCGCAATTATTTTGAGCACAGCATCCCCGAGTCGCTTTATGAATCAGCCTATATCGATGGCGCGGGCGAATTCTATGTTTTTTACAAGATCGTCCTGCCGCTGTCCAAACCGATTCTGGCCACGGTCGGCCTCCTGGTCGGCATTGCCTACTGGAATGACTGGCAAAACGGCCTTTATTACTTGAATGACACCAGACTCTACACCATCCAGAACATCCTCAATGACATCAACCGCAACATTCAGTTTCTGGCCTCCAACTCCGGAACCGGCGTCGACATCTCCGAGCTGCCGACAACAACCGTGCGCATGGCGATTGCCGTTGTAGGCATCCTGCCGATCCTGATCCTTTACCCGTTCTTCCAGCGCTATTTCGTCAAAGGCATCACGATGGGCGCGGTGAAGGGTTAAAAGAAGCGGCATGCCGCTTCTTTTGGTGAAAGGTGAAGGGCGAAGAGTCGCTGTCGCGACATGAAAAGCGGCTTTGCCACATGAAGAGCTCGCTTTGCTCGCATGAAGAGCACCTGCGGTGCATGAAGTGCGCCAGCGGCGCTGATTCGGACGCCGAAGGCTCATTCTTCATTCTTCACCTTTCACTTTTCACCTTTTACCCATTAGATCAGTGCCCTGACACCGTAGCGTTCACAAAGGGCAATCATCGGGCCGATGACACCGCCGCTTGCTACAGTTTCCGCAGCAAATTCGGCAAAACGTTCCGGGGTGAGCTGGTTTCTCACCCTGGCCAGAATCATGTCGACTGAAATTGAGGCATCCATTTCGCGTGGTACGATGTCAGTGGTTGCCTGATACCAGTCCAGCATTTGTAATTTCAAGTCCAGAATCTGTTGCGCATAGTCAGGATTGTTGATTTCATTTATCGATTCGCCAGGATCCAGACGCAAATTATAAAATTCATCCAGCTCATAAAGCCGTCGCACATATTTATAGCTGTCAGTCCGGATCATCGTGGCTTTTGTGTGGGCCACGTCGTCCATTTGAGCCGTTTTGCGCGGCCAGAACAACTCATGGCGATCGGGTCTAGTCCCTTGAGTCTCACTGCACTGCAGCAACTCATCACGGGTTCGGCCACCCTCACAGCAGACGAACTCGCGCACCCTGGCAGTTCGATCAGCTAAAACGGGTCTGAGACTGCGGCCAAAATGAGTGTGGTCAGATTCAATTTCTGCCAGATCCAAAGCAGTTGCATAGAAATCAACGAGTTCAGCCATGCTGTCCGTCAGGCCGGGATCAATGGCCACTCCTGCATGCGGTTTGATCAGCAGGGGTACGCCGGTCAGACAATCGGGCATCAGGTTCTGGGCTTTACAGACTAAACCATAATCACCTGTGAAGTCACCGTGATCACTGAAAAAATAAAGATCAGTCGCATCATAGAGCCCTTCTTCTTTGAGTACTGCTACAACTCGGCCAAACAACTGATCGACCTTCATGCACATGCCCAGATAAACAGCACGGATCCGGTCCCAATCTTCTACGTCAAGTTCGCCCAGATTAAGGCCCTCATAGAGCATTTGCAGCATTTTCGGCCGTTCAGCCAGATCAGTCGGCACTGGCAGCCGCGTCGGTAATTTCGCACGGTCGATTGCGCTATAATAGGGTTCCTCGATCTGATAAGGCACATGTGGATAGAACAGCCCGAGGAAAAGGCAGAAAGGCCGGTCTTTCGGCCGGTTGCGGATAAATTCAATCGCCTTGTCGACATCCTCATCATCTGCGTTATAATGACGGCCGTTCTCATCACGGCNNTCACCGTCCCAGGTGCTGCCGGACTTTCAAAGCCCTGGTAAAAGACATCGGCATGTTTGCTGAATAATTCTGGTTTTTGTGCGGGCAGAAAATCGTTGCGTTTGTTCATCCAGACAAAATAACCGGCCTGCTTTAATTCACTGAACAAGCTGCTTTCTTGCTCGCTCAGCAAAAAACTCATTGTGCGATGTCCTCGGACATGAGGGTAAAGTCCCGTCAAAAAACTGCAGCGGCTGGGTGCGCACACAGTGTTCTGGCAGAACGCCTGCCGGAAAGACACAGCATCTTCTCGGGCGAATCTGTCGAGGTTCGGGGTGATTGATGCCGGATTTCCCAGATGCGCCAAAGCATCGGCACGCATTTGATCTGGATTGAAGATGATAATGTTTGGTTTCATTTTCAACGCACCTCGCAATCGATTATTAATGTCAATTTTAGCACTTAGAAAATTGAACTGAACGTATTTATTTTCTTTATTACCCGTCTTATTTTAAGATCAATAAATACCTGCTACATGGGACGTTTTTGTCATGAGAAGCCTGGCCAATCTGCAGCGGCCTGTTCACCGGCACGATTTTTTTGAAATCTGTCATGTTTATGCCGGTTGCTGTGAGTTGATGCTCGACGGAAAGTTTTTCAGACTGACCCAGGGAAATTTCTGCATCATCGCACCTGAGTCCCCGCACACCTTCCGCTTAAATCCAGATGATCTTGTAATCAACATCCTGATCCGCCGCTCAACCTTTTATGCTGTTTTTGCCGGTCTGATGACGCTACTGTTGATTTCTACGCTGCGAAAAGGCACGGATACCGCTCAATTGCAGCAATTAAGCAGTGGCCGGCCGGTCAGCTTTGACCCAGAACCGCTGCTCAAATACCTGCGCCAGAATTATCGTGATGTGTCACTTTCGTCGCTGGCAGCTGCTTTTCATTACAGTGAACCTTATTTATGCCGAATCATTCAGAAACTGACCGGCCAGACCTTCACGGAGCTGCTTCACGAAATCCGCCTCCAGAACGCCAGAGATCTGCTGATCAGCACGGATTTCAAGATTGCCGACATTGCTGTCATGGTCGGCTATCGCTCAGGTGATTATTTTTCCCGTCTTTTCCGCCATCAATCAGGCATGAGTCCCAGCCGGTTCCGCGAGCTGCACAGAGCAAGCTTCACTTGAAGAACGCTGGGATTTTGGGTAAAGACACGAAGTGAACTTTTGCAACACAAATGCAACGCAAAGTTTTTCGTTGCATAATAATCGCAGATATGCTACGCTAATCTCGCTTGGAGGTGGATGCATTGAAGGAAGGTAAAACGATAGAATTTAAAGAAGATATTTCAAATTCATTTCTCAAGACAGTCAGTGCATATGCAAATTATGGTACCGGGACAATCCTGTTCGGAATTAATGATAACGGCATCGTTGTCGGAATTGAAAATCCTGACCAGAAGTGCCTCGATATTGAAAATAAAATTAATGACTGCATCACACCTAAACCAGATTTCAGTCTCAGTATCAACAGAAAGACACGCGTGATTTCACTCATTGTAAATGAAGGTTCAGATAAACCCTATCTTTATAAAGGTAAGGCCTATAAGCGAAACGATACTTCAACCACAGAAATTGACAGACTGGCGTTAAACCGCCTCACGCTGCTCGGTACTGGAAAATATTATGATCAGTTGCCATCAGGGAAAAGCAGCTTTTCTTTCTCGGTTCTTGAGCAAGAATTAAAGGATAAACTTGGAATAAAGGCAATTTCATCTGATATTTTAAAAACTTTGAGCCTGTATTCTGACCAGGATGGCTACAACCATGCAGCAGAACTTGTTGCAGACACAAATGAATATCCCGGCATTGATGTAGCAAGATTTGGTTCTAGCATCAATGAGATAATGGATAGAGAGCAATATGTTAATGTTTCAATACTAAGCCAATATCATTCAGTTGTCGATCTATACAAAAAATATTATCAATATGAGAAGATTGCCGGCATAGAAAGAAAGCGAATGCAAATCGTTCCGGAAATGGCGTTTCGTGAGGCCGTGGCGAATGCGATTGTCCATAGGACTTGGGATGTTCTGGCCAATATAAGAATTGCGATGTATTCTGACAGAATTGAAATTATGTCTCCTGGGGGGCTGCCCTTTGGAATCAGTGAGATAGATTTCCGTCAAGGATATGTTTCAGTCCTGCGAAATCCAATTTTAGCAGGATTATTCTTCAGGCTAAGTTATATAGAAATGTTTGGTACAGGCGTTAAGAGAATTTTCGAAGAATACAAAAATTACAGCACAAAGCCAAGATTTGAAATAACAGAAAATGCAGTTGTAGTCATTCTTCCGTCAATAGAATATTTAACAGCAACAACATCTGATGAAGAAAAGATCATTGAGGTCCTCAAAGGCGGGAAGCTACGCTCTAGCAGCGAAATCGCAATGTTAACCG
>DMJC01000289.1 GCA_003451915.1 Clostridiales bacterium | reverse complement strand
ACCGAAGGCGCGATACTGATAGTTAAGATGGCTGTCAATGGCGTTGTAGCCGGATTCCGAAATACCCCAGGGCACGGCATGCTTTTTCCCATACTCTATATGTCGGGCCACAGCCGCCTTGTAGGTTTGATCGAGAAGAGAGTTTTCATAGGTAGGCATCACCAGAAGCGGCATGAGGTATTCGAACATGGAACCGCTCCATGATACCAGTACCGGCTTTCCGCCGACGGTGGTCAGGAGACGTCCCAGAGCAAACCAACTCTCCTGGGGTAGTTTGCCCTGCGCGATTCCTACGAAAGTGCTGAATCGGGCTTCCGCTGCCAGTAAATCGTAGAAACTTGTATCGCGCCGCCAGTTGCCGACGTTGTATCCGATCGACAACAGATTACACGCCTTATCGAACAGGAAATCATATTCTATACGGGAGAAATCTTCACATTGCCTGGCCAGCCCTTCGATATCCGTCATCATGGGTTTGGCGCCCCGGCCGGCTTCTGTAACCAGTCTTCGAAGTTCACCAAGTTGCCTATGCTCATCGGAAGTTATATCCGGATTCATCTGCTTCTCGATGGCCGGGAGCAGTTCCGCTTCCATGTTGATTACTTCCCGCATCGTCGGTATATCATTGAGTCGGGCCGATTTGTTAATCATGTCCGACAAGGCCGGGTAAAATATCCAGGGTGTGAAAAAACGTAACTCCTCAAGGGCTTCCCAGCATTGATCGGTAAAGGCCTTTGCCCACCATCTCAACGGACTATCGGGATCACTATCGGGCACATTGACGGATGTTGCCATCTGTGCTGCTGATGTTGCCAATTGTTCGAGGTACAAGCGTACCGCCATGAGCGTGGTTGGTTCGGAATTGATTGCATATGCCAGAGTCTTTCTGATTTGAGCGATCTGGACTACGTCAGTTTTGCCCGCCGTGCCGGCGAGTACCTCCAGCGTGTCCCGGAGGCCGGGAAATAGCTGCGATCCTATGATTTTCTGATCGGGAAGGGCGAGAAGTCCCGATCGTAATATCAGCAGATGTCCGGCGAAATTTCCGCTGTCCACTGAAGAAATGTAAAGGGGCAACAGAGGCTCCAGTGATTGTGTATCGTACCAGTTATAAAAATGACCTTTTTGCCTGCTCATGGAATCCATCGTGTGGAAAGTATGTGCTGTACGCTCGATGAATCGCCGCATGGTGATATAGCCTAAATCCAGGGCGGAGAGATTGGCCAGCAGAGACAGTCCCATGTTGGTTGGCGAGGTGCGATGGGCGACCACGGCAACGGGTTGCTCCTGATAGTTGTCCGCTGGCAGCCAATTATCGTCCGGACCCACAAAAGTTTCGAAAAAGCTCCACGTTTTCCGGGAAATTTTCCTCAGAAAGAGGATTTGGCCGGACGTCAGTCGTACTTCATGTGGAGTGAAAGGACGGCTGAACAGGTAAGCGATCAGGGGAGAAATCAGCCAGATAATGAGGAAAGGTCCGGCTATTGTCAAGGTAATCGGATTAGAAAAAAGAATAACAATCGCTGTGGCGGCTGCAAATATCGGGGCAAACCACATGGTCCGAAAATAGCCGGTCATATCATTGCGATGAGGATTATTCGTGTTTTCCGACGGATTCCATTCCAGAAGCCGTTTGTGTGAAATCAGCATCCGCCAGATGGTTCGAATTATAGCATCGGTACTGAAATAAGCCTCGTAGGGCAGACATATGAGCGTAAATACTGCCTGTAGAAGGCTGTCGCCGGCTGTCTGCACGGCAGAAGTTAGATGTTGTGTCCACGTTACATTGCGTTGTTTTTGAAGCAGGCTCAATGCCGACATGATTAAAGAAGGAAACAAGATGATTACGACGGCTGAGAGTGTCCAAAACCAGGACATGGGCAATACTGTCCAGCCTAATATTATAAGGAGGGTTAATGCAGCCGGAGTCAGGCTTCGGCGCAGGTTATCAAATATTTTCCATTGTGACAGCATCGATAATGGATTTTTCTGAGTGCTTCCACCGAGTGCGGGGACAGTCGATCTGACCCATCGCGAGATCTGCCAGTCTCCGCGAATCCAGCGGTGCCTGCGGCTGACGTCGGCTTTATAGGTTGACGGATATTCCTCATATAACTGCACATCGCTGATCAATCCTGATCGGGCGTAACATCCTTCAATAAGATCATGACTGAGAATCTTATTTTCGGGAAAATGTCCATTAAGAGCGGATTCGAAAGCGTCGATATCATAAATTCCCTTGCCGATAAATGAACCTTCACCGAAGATATCCTGATAGATATCGGAAACTGCTTTTGTGTAGGGATCAATGCCGGAATTGCTGGAATACATGGACGCATAAAGAGACCTGCTCGTGTTGGACAGGCTTATGGAAACCCTCGGTTGCAGAATGCCGTATCCCTTGCAAACCAGCTTATTTTTTTTATCACATTGCGCTTGATTCAGAGGGTGTGCCATCGTTCCCACAAATTGACATGCGGCATCACGTGGCAGCTTCGTATCCGTGTCGAGAGTGATCACGTACTTTATATTTCTTAATGCCGTCGTATCGCCGGCAATGAGCGAAAATAAATCACCAAGAGGACCAGTTGTTCTGCCGCGCAGGAAAGCATTTAAATCCACCAGTTTCCCGCGTTTTCGTTCGTAACCCATCCAGATTTGTTCTTTAGGATTCCAGCGGCGCGGGCGATGAAATAGAAAGAACATGTCGTCTTTTGAGCCCTTGTACTTTTCATTCAACCCTTCAATTCCTTTCCGGGCAAGCTGCAGAAGTTCTTCATCATCAGGCAGCGTTTCTTCTTTAGCATCCCGAAAGTCGGTCAGGAGAGCGAAGAACAGATTGCCGTCGCGATTGGCCAGAAATCTGATTTCCAAAGCTTCGATTAAATTCGGGATGTTTTGCGTACTTAAAAGCATTGTCGGAACTGCAACGAGAGTGCGAAATTCAGGTGGGATACCCTGAGAAAAATCCATTCGTGGCAAGGGCTGAGGCGCCACCAGCAGGGTTGCCAGCCAGTTTACCAGGGCGACAGCCAAATGACTCGTGCATAAAATCGCGAGCAGTCCGATTAAAGCTAACAGCCAGTCCTGTAATCCGTGGTTGTGCGTCTTCATCAGTAAAATTCCCGTAAAGATGAAAGTTAAGCCGATGATAGAACCAATGTAAGTCAGCAAAGGAATCCGGCGTCCCAACCGCGAGATGACATCAAATGGTGATAGACGTAAATTCGCCAGTTGCTCGAGTTCAGGCAAACCCTTGTCGATCAAATAATAACCGACATGCGCCGTGCAATCGTAGCTGTCATTTTTTGCACTGCATTGGCG
>DMJC01000143.1 GCA_003451915.1 Clostridiales bacterium | reverse complement strand
GGATACCTACGATGCGATTGCTTTTGGCAAAGAAGTCCGGCCGAAATTCACAACCTTGCGGTTAGCTGAGCGGTTTGGCTGGCTTTATGATCTGGCCGAGGAAATCGCCAAGGGTCTGCCAGCCGGCCAGATTTATTGAGAAGTGAGGATGACTATATGCCTGCCTTGAAATTTGTCTTGATCGGCTGCGGCAAAGTTGCCGTCAAGCATTTGAAAGCGGTCCGCTATCACCGGCGATCCATTGAACTGGCTGCAGTTGTCGACAGTCGGCCGGAAGCTGCTGCGCCAGCGCTCACAGCCGCAGGATATTCTGCCCGGGAAGCTGCTTCACTGCCGGTTTTTACCGATGTGCACACCATGTTGTCTGCTGTCCAGCCTGATCTGGTTGCGATCACAACGCCGAGCGGGACACATTTTGAACTGGCCAGTGCTGCGATTGAATCGGGAGCGCATGTGCTGGTGGAAAAACCTTTGACGTTGTCGCTGCGGGAGGCCGGACTTTTATTGGAAAAAGCCAGGCAAAAGAACGTCCGAATAGCTGTCGGCCATATTTACCGCTTCTTTCCGATCGTGCAGGCCCTGGAAGCGGATCTGCGCGCCGGCCGCTTCGGCCGGATTCTGGCTGGTGATGTCAAGGTCCGCTGGGGCCATGATCAGGCCTATTATGACCAGGCGGCCTGGCGCGGGACCTGGGCACAGGATGGCGGCGCTTTGATGAATCAGAGCATCCATGCCTTCGACCTGATGACCTGGCTGATGGGTAGTCCTGTGCGTGAAGTCAGTGGCTGGATCGCCCGTCAGACCCATCGCATGGAAGCTGAGGATTATGGTCTGGCTATGCTCCGTTTGCAAGATGGCAGTTTTTGCCAGGTTGAGGGGACAACCTGCACCGACCCCGCCCGACAGGAGGCTTCTTTTTATATTCTGGGCACCGAGGGCGAAATCCGGGGTGGTTTATTAACCGGCAAACCCGGCATTTCAGTGATCGACCGGCATGGAAAAGATCTGACGGGACACTATCTTCGTCAGTTTATCAGGCAAATCTGGCGCGACGGCGGCCTGCCGGCATTTTTGCAGCTGAAAAATCCGCACAGTGCATTATACGGAGACCTGATCAAGTCCATACGCAGTGGCCGCCAGCCCGTGGCTGACGGTGAATCGGGCCGTGCAGCCGTGGAACTGGTACTGGCCATCTATCAATCCGCCAAAGAAGGCAGGGCTGTCACATTACCGGTCGAAACGTTCACACTGGCTGAAATGAAAGGCTATTTTCAATAACTAGGAGGGTTTGCGATGTCGATTTATGCCCGAAGAGAAATGTATGCACCGGTTAAACCGCCACGTCGCCAGCAAATGCGCCGCCTTCTGATTTTTCTGTCCTTTCTGGCTTTTCCGGTGACAATTAATTTTCTTTCACCTTATCTGATTATCCAGGCTTCATTCGAAGGCGTCATCGCTGGCAGTGCCATTGCTTTTGCTGCCATGCTGGTGCTGTCGGTTTTTCTCGGGCGGCTGTTTTGTGGCTGGCTTTGTCCGGGTGGCGGTCTGGGCGACATTATGACCAATATTAACAATCAGCCGGTACCAGGTCGCGGTATCCGCCGGCTCAAGATCGTCATCTGGACGGTCTGGATTCTGACCCTGATTATCGGCTTTATCACCAGCGGGGGACCGCAGCGGCTGGAACCCCTTTATAGGACTGAATCAGGTATATCGGTCGATGAACCGTTGAAATTTATCATTTATTATAGTGTAATCATTATTTTTTTAATCCTTTCGCTGCTGATCGGCCGGCGCGCTTCCTGTCATGCCATCTGCTGGATGGCCCCTTTCATGATGCTCGGCCTGAAACTGGGGGACTTTTTAAAGTTGCCCCGGCTGCATATAGCGTCCAGTAATGAAAACTGCATCCGCTGTGAACGTTGCGTCAAACAATGCCCGATGAGCATTCCCGTTCTCGATCTGCTGGGAACGCCGCTGGCCAGGCACGCAGACTGCAGTCTGTGCGGCGAGTGCGTTGATATTTGCCCTAAAAACTGTTTAGGCTATTCGTTTAAGCCCTATCGTTAATGACTGGTTTACTGCTGATGCAGTCTGACCGGTTTACTGCCTGGTTTCCGGCGGCGGATCTGGCCGCTGTCAGCCATCCAGGCCAGACTGTCACGGAAAGTGTCCAGCAAAGGCCGCGGCTGATAACCGAGTTCGCAGGTTGCCTTGTCGTGGCTGATATTGCTGTTGGATTCAAGCACAGCAATGCTGTAAGGCGTGAAAATAGGCTTGATATGCAGCAGCCAACAAGTTATGTGCGTGATGCGGGCAGCCAGGCGGACCAGCCAGTTAAAGGTAAAGAAAATTTTCGGCTGGCGCTGGTTCAGGGCTTCCCGCTCGAGTTTGATGATCTCCTGCATGGTGACACGATGTCCGGATAAAATGTAACCTTCACCGGATCGGCCCTTTTGCGCGGCGGCAATCATGCCATCAACAACATCACGGGCATCGACAAAATTGTAGGCACCGTTAAAGGTCATGATCAGCCGGATCCACCCCTGTGTGCTGAGATATCGCAACATCCGGCCCATTTGTGACTGTTGGTAATCAAAAGGGCCGATCACGCCGGCGGGAAAGACAATAACAGCATTGAGACCGCGGGTAATGCCATCATAAACCACTGCTGTAGCTGCGGACTTGGACTGGGCGTAAGGGCCGAGCAGGTCTGGTACGGGGAAATCCTTGATTTCGGTTATCAGCTGGTTGTCAGGCAGATCGGGCAGCGCATGCACTGAACTGACATAAACCAGTCGTTCGACCATGTACTCGAGACAGGCTTCGACGATGTTGCGCGTGCCGCCGACATTGACCTGGCTCATGATTTCGGGATGCCGGGGTGCGGTGTCAATCAGACCGGCCAGGTGGAAGACCAGCCGAGCCCCGTTGACAGCCTTGCGGACATCACCAGACCGGCGGATATCGCCGAATATCAGTTCCAGGGTCAGCCCGTTGAACATGTCGACACGCTCGCCAGGCAATAAAAAAACACGTAATTTTTCATCAGGATATAGCTGAGCGAGCTGTTTGACCAGAATATTGCCAAGATGGCCTGTAGCACCGGTAACCAGAATCATCTTGATCACCTCGATCTGATTCTAGTGTTAATAACACTTAAATGTTTCATAACACCATTATAGCAGATTTGCCACTTGATTGTTCGTTTAAGCCGGCTTGTACAGCGGTTTATCAGGCGTGCCGCAAGGGCAGTAGGTTCAGAATTCATTATAAACAACCATTTTTTCCAGGGGGATACGATCGGTGGCATGGCGGTCCGGCGACTTGGGGGTGCCGCCTTCATAACCGATGGCCAGGATACTGATCGGCTCGATCTCGTCGGGAATATTAAACTCACGGCGGAGAACCTGGGGATCGAACCAGCAGATCCAGACCGAACCGAGACCGAGTTCAGCAGCCTGCAACATCATGTGGTCCTGGACAATGCTGGCATCAACATCGGCATGGTCTTTAAGGTCAAACGGCCGTTTCCAGCTCAGCCGATGGTCAGCACAAGTGACGATCGCCAGAGGTGCACCATAGATACGTGCACGCATTTGCAGTTTCTGAAGACCCTCGGCACTGCGGATGACCAAAAGCCGCTGAGGCTGCAGATTTTTCGCAGTCGGTGCGACCCGGGCAGCTTCCAGGATCAAGCCAAGATCGCTGTCACTGACTGGTTTGGGCAGATAATTGCGGGTTGAATACCGTTTTTTAGCTAATTCAATGAAGCTCATGGTTGACCTCCTGATTATCAGTAAGCATTGAATGTCTTATCATTATAGGTGATGGCCAAACAATTGAACAGTAAAAGATCAAGCTGCCAGTGTCATGTAACACAGGAACTTTTTCTTGACACAATGCTGCGCGATAATAAAACCATTAATGGACAGAAAGGATTGATCCCATGCTGAATCATCATGAAAATCTACCGTCCAATCCCAACCGGGCGATTGACTATACCGGCCGCGACCTGCGGGAAATCTGGCTCGCCGGTGGCTGCTTCTGGGGAACAGAGGCCTATATGGCACGCATCCCAGGTGTTGCAGACACTCAGGTCGGTTATGCCAACGGAAATATCGAAAATCCTACGTATGAGCAGGTTTGCCGGTTGAACACGGGTTTTGCCGAGACCGTCCAGGTCCGCTACGATCCCAAGCGGATCAGCCTGACCAGACTGCTCGGATATTTCTTTGAGATCATCGATCCGACGGGCCTGAACCGTCAAGGTAACGATGTCGGCAGCCAGTACCGCAGTGGCATTTATTATCGCGACCCGGCCGACTTGCCGGTGATTCAGGCTGTCGTTGCCAAGGTTGCCAGCCAATACAGCCGGCGGATTGTCACCGAAGTCAAACCGCTGGAAAACTTTTACCTGGCCGAAGATTATCACCAGGATTATCTGGAGAAGAATCCCAATGGCTATTGCCATGTCAGCTTTGCGACATTACCCAAACCTTACGCCGCACAATACATCAAGCCTGATCTGGCAGAGCTGCGCAATAGGCTGACACCGGCTCAGTTCAGTGTCACTCAGGAGAATGGCACTGAACGGCCATTTACCGGCGAATATTGGAACAACCACCGGCCAGGCCTTTATGTTGACATTGTCACCGGCGAACCGCTTTTCACTTCAAAAGATAAATTTGACTCGGGCTGCGGCTGGCCGAGCTTCGCCAAACCGGCTGATAAATCGGCAATTAAAGAAAAGCGCGATCTCAGTCACGGCATGGACCGCGTTGAAGTGCGCAGCCGCAGCGGTGATTCACACCTCGGTCATGTCTTCACAGACGGACCGGCTGAACTGGGCGGCTTGCGCTACTGCATAAACAGTGCAGCTTTGCGCTTTATTCCGCTGGAAGAGCTGGAAGCTGAGGGGTATGGGGAATGGCTTAACAAGATAACGGATAACGGATAACGGATAGTCAAAATTTGCGAACTGGGTCTTTCATAGATCTAAAATAAGAGCATGATTTTTATCATGCCTAGCATCAAATTATATAATATTATTAATAAATCCCTTTCAGATGATGTCTAAGAGGGATCAAGTTCACAGACTTACACGATCTGTTATCCGTTATCCGTTATCCGTTATCCCATATCCCTTATCCGTTACCTGACCGGTAATATTTCCAGCCAGTAACCGTCGGGATCTTCGATAAAATAAATGCCCATGCCGGGATTTTCGTAGCAAATGCAGCCCATGGCCTGGTGCTTTTCATGGGCTGCGGCGAAATCGTCGGCCCGAAAGGCCAGATGGATTTCGTTTTCGCCCAGATCATATTTTTGCGGGTGATCGCGCAGCCATGTCAGCTCGAGATTCCACTGACTTTTACCGTCACTAAGAAAGGCCAGTTTGAAACTGTCGTCAGGGGCATTGGTCTGGCGGACAGGTTTCAGTCCGAGGGCTTCGCGATAGAATGTCAGACTCCGATCAAGATCACTGACGTTAAAATTGTTGTGAATCATTGTAAATTGCATGGGATGTTCTCCTCTCATTTTTTTGGCCACCAGAGATGCTTGTCGAGATCGATGCAACCATCGGGTTTGAAGGTGACACCTTCGGCTTCGAGCATTGCCCGCTGACGGTCAGCGCCGCCGAATATCAAACCGGGGGCCATTTCACCAATGCGGTTGACAACCCGATGACAAGGGAGGTCGCGATCGTCCGGCGCACTGTTCATGGCGTAGCCGACGATTCGGGCTGCCCGCGGGTTGCCGGCCATTGCTGCGATCTGGCCATAGGTCAGGACGCAGCCATGTGGTATCTGGGCTACGATGGCATAAACATGATTGAAAAAATCGGATGGTGCTTTTCGCATCAGCTCTTACTCCCTGATAATGCCAGTATACCCTTTTCGGTTCTTCTGACACAAGAAAAAATCGTAAAAAGAAGGCTGTTGAACTTGACAAGCTGTTTCATATTAGCTAATATTATAGCTGAAATAACGACTAATAAATTAGCTGATTATGGAGGTGACAGCATATGTTTGTCAACGCGACGGATGTCAAGAACAATTTTGGATTCTATCTGAGCGTGTTGGAGAATGAAGATGTCATTGTCGTGCGCAACGGCAAACCGGTTGCACGCCTGACGCGGCATGCTGGATGGAAAGACGGACTCAGCATCGGAGAAGAACCAGCCGAATATTATATTGACGGTTATGACCCCAACGAACCAGATCGCTATGACGGACGTTCGATGACTTATAGCCAGTTTGTCAAGATGTATGAGAAAACAGACAAGCGGTATGAGTACATCGATGGTAAGGTCTGGCTGATGGGTGCGCCGACGGAAGAGCATCAGCGGATCATCGGGAATCTTTATTTTAATTTGAGAAATTTTTTAAATGGTAAAAAATGCCAGACTTATGTCGCCCCTCTGGATGTTTACCTTGGCAGCCGTTCGACAGATCGCAATGTTGTTCAGCCGGATTTATTGGTCGTCTGCAACAAAGCGAATTTTAACGAGAAAGGTCAGTACATCGGTGCACCCAGCGTTGCCATCGAGGTGCTGTCGCCTTCAAACCGCAGCCATGATCTGATACGCAAACTGAGCCTGTATCTGCGTTCAGGCGTTCAGGAGTACTGGATGATCGATGGCGCTAATCGCCAGATCAGTATCTATCGCTTCGGTGAAGACCAGCTCATCCGCCAGCAAAGCTTCAATGAAAACGACGAGGTCCGATCGGAATACCTGCAGGGACTTGTTTTCCCGGCTGCCAGTGTTTATGAGTGACAGCTTCGCAGCAGATTCCAGCGCAGCAGGAAAAGACCGCCGCCAATGAAACGGATGATGCTGGAAACCAGCATACTCAGGGTCATTGATTTCAGATCCGAACCGAGCAGAATGTAAATACGGACACCGACGATAGGGCCGATAGTATTCATGATCAGTAAAAGGGTTGTATAGACCGAGATGTTGATTGTCCGATCGCGTTCTGGAACAACCTCAAGCATGCATTGCAGGATCGAGAGCATAAAAGCGCTGAAAGTCAAACCAGTGAACAGATTGAAGATCATCATGCCCGGCAGTTTCCAGCTGTCTGGCAGATAAGCAGCCAGAACAGCCAGCATCGGGTTGAGCGCGAGACCGAAACTGCCGATGACCAGTGTCAGCCGGACGCCGTGTTTCTCGGCGAAACGGCCCCAGGGACGTGCTGTCAGCCATTGCGTTATGTTTGCCGATACAGCGATCAGGCTGATCCAGGTTTCGTTGGCTCCCAGATAAGTGACCTGGTTGATAAAGAACAGTGGCCAGGACATATACCAGCCAAAGTGAAAAAGCAGCGAAATCAGGCAGAAGAGTACAAAACCCCGGCATTGGATCATTTCGCGGCCTGCTTCCAGCAAGTCGCGCCAGCCGGTTGAGACCTTCATGCTGACCATGCCAGGTGCACGCTGCAAAACACGCATCTGGACAATGGCAATGATAAATGCCAGCCAATAACAGGATTGATAGAGCCAAATCCTGAGTTCATCTGTTCTGGCACTGCCCAGAATAATGCCAACAGCCTGAACGACAATGATGCCGGCAAAAAAAGTCATGCTGGTTCGACGGGTATAATAAGAATTGCGGTTTTCGACCGAAACGATGTCGGAGAAGTAGCTTTGCCAAGTCGCATTGTAAAGAGCAAGTGGTGCGTTGGCCAGAGAAATAGCGCCGATCAGGAACCAGACCCGAGCGTTTCCGAGCCAGGGCGATAGGCCGGCGATGCCGTACAAGATGCCATAAAGAATGATTGCAACTTCGACAGGACGGCGCCGGTCACGGCTGCGG
>DMJC01000134.1 GCA_003451915.1 Clostridiales bacterium | reverse complement strand
GTGAAACCTGAGCGAAGCTCAGGTCGGTGAAGGGAGCCTCTATAAATTTTACCAAATTGCTGCTTCACATGCCAAGGTTTATTCGTTGAATTTGGATCAGTCTTTGTAATTTTAAAATGCATTTGAAATTATTCCAGTTCACCACTTTTGTTGATCACCACTTTTGTTGATGATTGTCACAGGTTTGATACTCTTGTATAATAATTGTAAATATTTAATTATTTACAGAAAGAAGGTTTCACCTATGAAAACATTGCCAGTTGCCGTACAAGTCTATTCTGTCCGTGACGAGGCTGCCGCTGATTTCCGCGGAACGATGCTGAAGCTGAAAGCCATGGGTTATGCCGGTGTAGAACTCGCCGGTCTCTACACTTATAGCAAAGAAGAAATCAAATCTGTTCTCGACGAAGTCGGTCTGCCGGCGGTTTCAGCGCATGTTCCTTTCTTCGAGATGCGTGCTGATATTGGCAAAGTTATCGAAACCTATAAATATCTTGGCTGCCAGTATATTGTTGTGCCTTACCTGATGGAAGGCGAGCGCCCGGGTGATCCTGCCTATGCAGCAGTTGCCGCTGATATTGCCCGCTTCGGTGATGCCTGTGCCGCAGCCGGTCTGCAACTGCTGTATCACAACCACGACTTTGAGTTTAAAGTCATGCCCAACGGCAATTTTGCGCTCGATGAGCTGTACGCCGGCACAACCCCAAAACAACTGCAAGTCGAACCAGATACCTGCTGGATTAAAGTCGCCGGTCAGGACCCTGCCGCTTACATCCGCAAATACAACGGCCGTGTACCGGTTGTCCATCTTAAAGACTTTTTCAAAGAAGGTGCTGGCGGTAAGTTCTACGAGCTGATCGGCATCGAAACCAAAGAAGAAAAAAGCAAAGGTTATTTTGAATTCCGTCCACTGGGCCTCGGCCAGAATGACATCCCTTCCATCCTGGCTGCGTCTGTTGACGCTGGCGCTAGCTGGGTCGTCGTCGAACAAGATGAGACCGTCGGCCGCAGCCGCCTGGAAGCTGTCGAGATCAGCCGGAACTATCTGAGAACGTTAGGTTGGTAAAGGAAAAGCCTGGTCTTCTCTTCGCCCGCTGGTCGTCGCCGCATTGCGGCTGCGGAGGCGAGCTGCGAGAAGTCAGGCTTTTTAGGTGTTGGCGGTTTTCCGCAGCCGAGGACCTGTCTGAGCGACTGACACACACAGAAATTTCATGAACATCCTGTCGTCGCGCCGCAGTCGAGGCAGACTTTGCAGGTTCCGTTCTGCGCCATGCGGGTGCTGGAACAGGCTGGGCAGGTTGAACCGTCATAAAGGCGTTCCATGTTGCGGGTTTCCGCAGGTTTGGCTGAAGCAGCTGATCCGTTGGCGCTGGGTTCGGCTTGAACACCTGTAGAGTATTCCGGCTCAGAACGGCCCGGGAAAGCAGCACCGGTCAATATTTCATCGGCAGCCTGACTGGCTGCCATGGCATAGTTCATGCTTTGTTCAGCAACAATCAGTGCGTCAGTTGCTGATTCGGGTTTGACCTGGCAGCGTGAATAATCACCGATTTCAATGTCGATAATCTTGCTGATCAAGTCAGATACCGATGTACAGTATTTGATGTATGGATGGCGTGTCACAAAACCGTAAGGTTCATATTTTTGACCGCGCAGCATCTTGGATATGTTCTGCGGCGGAATATGATACTGCAGCATGACCGAGATCGTCTTGGAAAGTGAGTTCAGCAAGCCCATGATCAGCGTGCCTTCGCGGTCCGTGGTGATATAGATCTCCGATATCTCGCCGGTGCTGTTGCGGTTGACGGTTGTATAGATTTTAACATCTTCAATCTGAGCCGGGTGGGTGTGGCCGGAACGGATGCCGACCGGTTTGTCGCGGCGGGAAAACCGGTGCTGCGCAGTCTCACGATCAATTTCGATGAGCCGGGACTGAGCCCGGCGGGCATATTCCAGCAGTGGCTGATAAGCCAGATTATCAAGGTCGACAGCCGCATCCTTGTTTTCCAGACGCAAGTTGAGCGGCTGGGCGATCTTAGAACCGTCGCGATACAGGGTTATGTCTTTGACACCTAGTTTCCAGGATGTCATGACGACCTCTTCAAAATCCTCCACTGTCGCTTCGCGCGGCAGATTGACTGTTTTGGAAATGGCGCCGGACAGTAAAGGCGTCAAAGCAGCCACCATCAGGACATGACCCATGAAATGGATATAGCGTTTGCCGCTGCCACACTGGTTGGCTGTGTCAAAGACCGCCAGGTGCTCGTCTTTCAGGAAAGGTGCACCTTCAATTTTGCCGTCGACAATCTGCCCTTCTTCTTCACGCGAGATATAGTCGAGTATCGCCTGGGCTTCATCAGCTGAATAGCCCAGACGGCTGAGGGCAGCCCCGATCGAGGGATTGGCCAGTTTCATCGAGCCGCCGCCGATCAGCTTTTTGTATACGACATGTGAGAAAAAGGGTTCAACGCTGGTTGATGAGCAATCCATGGCAAAGGAAATTGTACCTGTCGGCGCCATGACCGAGACCTGAGCGTTGCGGTAGCCATGCTTTTCGCCGGCGGCAATGGCAGCCAGCCAGTCATTTTTCAGTGCCTCGCTCAGGTCGGCAAGCCCGAGATCGAGCAGGCGCTGATGGCTGACGCACAGCGGCTGGTATGAAAGGCTTTCAAACTCATCCTCCAGGGCGCCGGCCACGCGGGCGTGATTGCGGACAACCCGCAGCATGTGCTCGCGATTTAATTCGTATTTGGCAAATGGTCCGGCCCTCTCAGCCATCAAGGCTGACACATGGTAGCTGCGGCCGGTCAGAATGCCAACCAGCGCAGCGGCGACAGCACGGGCGTCTTCGGAATCGTAGGGCAGGCCAAGCACCATCAGCAGCGCGGCCAGATTGGCCATGCCAAGGCCGGTGCTGCGGAACAGCCAGGTTTTGCGGGCAATGTCCGGTGTCGGGAAATGGCCCCAGTGAATCGAAGCTTCCAGCACCAGTTGAACTAGAGCGATCAGATGGCGGTAGCCTGCCAGGTCAAAACTGCCGTCAGCTTCATTGAAAAAACGCAGGACGTTGATCGAAGCCAGATTGCAGCTGGTGTCATCAAGGAAAGCATATTCGCCGCAAGGGTTGGTTGAGTTGAGCCGGTTATGGCGGGCGCCGATCTGGCCGTCTTCGCCAGCGGGACAGGTATGCCATTCATTAAAGGTGTCATCAAATTGCGGTGCCGGATCAGCACATTTCCAGGCCGATTCGTTGAAAATGCGCCAGAGATGGTCGACACGGACGTCACGGTCAATCGAGCTGTCCATGCGGCCTTTCAGCCGCAGCGTTGCATCGGGCTCTTCTTTTAGATTTTCGACCTTGCGCATGAACTCGTTGGACAGGCGGACCGAGTTGTTGCTGTTCTGACCGGAAACGGTCTGGTAGGCTTCGCCTTCCATGTCGGCGTCATAACCCATCTTGGCCAGCGCACGCGCTTTGTCTTCTTCGCGAGCTTTCCAAAGAATAAACGTTTCGATTTCAGGATGGTCGATATCGAGGCAGACCATTTTGGCCGCCCGCCGCGTCGTGCCGCCTGATTTGATCGCGCCGGCGTTGCGGTCAAATCCTTTCAGGAAGCTCATCAGGCCGGAAGAATTGCCGCCGCCGGACAGGCGTTCGCCCTCGGCACGCAGGCTGGAAAAATTAGTGCCCGTTCCGGAACCGCCCTTGAAAAGCTTGGTTTCGGTAACATACTCTTCGGTGATCGAATGCGGCCCAAGCAATTTGTCCTCGATTGAGAGGATAAAACAGGCCGAAGCCTGCGTACGGGTGTAATCGTCCGCTGACTCGACAACCTGGCCGGTCTTTTCATCATAATACCACAAGCCATTCTGGCCGCCGGTGATGCCGTAGCTTTGCTTGAGTCCCGTGTTGAACCACTGCGGCGAATTAGGCGCATACATCTGGTTGAGCAGGCAATAAACCAGTTCGTCATATAGAATCTGGCGTTGTTCGCCGGTATCCAGCAGTCCTTCTTCAACCAGGGCTGAAACCCAGAAATTGACCATGCGATGCGCAACCTGGCGCATGCTGTTTTCGGCGCCGGTCTCGGTCGGCACACCGGCTTTGCGGAAATATTTCGAAGCAATGATGTCGCAGGCATTCTGCGAATAATGCGCAGGGAATTCCAGATCCCTCATATCGGTCAGGATGCGGCCGCTCTTCCAGTCCTTGAGCAGGACATTTCGCCGGTCCCATTGGAAAAGATCATAAACTGTCAGGTCAGGATGGCCGATTAGGGCACGGGTGTAATATCGGGTGATCAATTTGTGCAAGCTGGCCATGAATGAATCCTCCCTTGAATTGAACACATGATCTTGGGGTAAGGATTATTATAGCCACTAAATCTTGGGGATGGCAAGACAAATCATACATTTTTTACGAGTTCGAAATATTAAGATTAGGTGACATAAGTGAAAGGTGAAAAGTGAAGGATGAAAAATGAAAAATGAAGGATGAAGGATGGTCGCTCCGCGAGATTATGCGGCGAAGCCACAATATTGCGCTGAAGGTAACCTTTTTAACCAATCATTCTTCATCCTTCATTCTTCATCCTTCACCTTTCACTTTTCACCCTAACTTGTTACTCGTTACTTGTTCCTTGTTACTCGTTACTTGTTACTCGTTACTTGTAAATCGGCATCAGCTCATGGTTGATATAATACTTCGAAAGCAGCATGGTCGCCATCGGGTCGGGTGTGCCATCGGTCTCGACGCCGATCCAGCCCCTGTACTGGTACTTTTTAAGCAGGTGCCAGAGGCCTTTGAAGTCAACCTGGCCTGAACCCAGTTCCCAGAACCAGCGGTCGCCACTGTCCTGGAATTCGGCACCGGCACACAGACGGAGTTCATCAGGTGTGTTGGCGAAGGTCGTGTCTTTCAGATGGAAGTACTTGACGAATTCATGATGGTCGTCGTAGAACTTGACCGGGTCGATGCCCATGATCAGGACCTGGGCGGTGTCGAGGCAGAAGCCGACGTAGCGTGGGTCGCAGGCATCAATGTAGCGGTCCATTTCGTACTTGTTGATCGAGCCCCAGAATTCGGTGTGCACGCAAGGGATGATGCCCTTGTCCAGGCAGCGGCGGCCAAATTCGTTCATGAACTGCGCCGAGGTGACGATCTGTTCGGAGGTCAGCGGGCCAAGGCCATAGTAGCCGCCGCAGGGCATGATGATGATGCGGCTGCCGCCGAGGTCAGAGGTGAAATTGAGGATGTTTTCCACGCTGCGCATGGCATCGGCATGTTTTGATTTGTCCTGCGAATCAAAGGCGATGGTGAAGGTGCCGGTAACCTCTTCGATGCCGCGGGATTTGACGAAGGCTGTGAATTCCTGCGGTTTTCCGAAGAACTGCTGGATGTATGGCTGCATGTGGAACATCAGCTCGATGCCGGTGAAGCCGGCGCCGACATGGTACTTGAGGATCTGATCCCAATCCAGGTAGTAAACAGCGTTGGAGAAATCGCCTTTATACCACTCATTCCAGTTGTTCAGTTTGGGGAACTGCACTTTCAGTCCCCACATGTTGGTCTGATAAGAATATTTCAGGTTGTCCATGGCGTGTTCCTCCTCACAGCTTGCCGGCCAGTTCGAACTGGACGAACCAGCCCAGCTTGAGCAGACCCTTGTAAACGTCGAGCGTTTTCTTGTTCTCGCAGATCACCCAGCCGTCATAGCCATTGTCTTTGAGAATGCGGCAGGCCCCGAGCAGGTCGATACAGCCTTCGCCCAGATCGCTGAAGACTTTCTGGTCACCTTCGACAGGGATTTCAGCATTGATCTTGCGGAAGTTACCGACTCGGTCGGTGAAAGCCGTATCGCTCAGACGCATGAAATCGATGTCGTTTTTGTGGGCTTCGAGCACAACCGGCACCGGGTCGCCGGCGATGGCAAGGTGGGCGAGATCCGGGCACAGGCGGGCACCAGGTACACGCTGCAGCAAGACAGCCATTTTCGGGCCGCGGAACAGGCTCCAATACTCGGTTTTCAAAGCAACTTTGACACCCTTGGCGGTGGCAGCAGCCACCAGTTTGTTGAGCACAGCGACTGTTTTGTCGGTAAACTCACCGTCCAGATTGCCGCCGACCAGTTGTTCCAGCCAGCCCAGTTCGGCTGACGGAGAAATAACCAGGCCTTTGCCGCCCAGCGAGACCACATGATCGATGGCGGCCAGGCCAGACTCTTCATACAGGGCAAAATAATCATCGATCTTGCGTCCGGCAGCCAGGATTTCCAGCACAACATCGTTGGCGTTCATGTGCACGCTGGTGACTTCTTCGATCCCCACGCTGCGCAGGAAAGCCATGAATTCAGCCGGTGAGCCATACTTGGCCTGCACGGCAAACGCGCTGAGCGGAATGCCGCAACGCCCCATTTCGAAAGCCATCGGGTCGCTGTTGAACGGATTGAAAGGCAGTTCAATGCCCTTGAAACCAACCGCGGCGACAAATTTGAAATAATTGGTCCAAAAGCTTTTAGACTGTTTGTAAATGAAGTTCGGTCCGCTGGTCAGCAGGTTGACCATTTCCAGACTACAGCCAAATTTTACCATGATCATCTCCTTTGCAGTTTTGATATCAGGCTTCAAGGCCGCCTTTGCGAACTTCATTGTAAATTTCGACAAAGATGCCCAGTTCCTTGGTCAGATCGAGATAGGCAAATTCCATGCCCTCGTTCTCTTTGCCATTGTCTTCTTTGCAGTGCAGCCAAGGCTCTTTGCCGGTCAGCTTTTTGTGCTCGGCGATGACATCGTGGAAATTGTCACGGGTGACGGTCGCGATGTGATGGATGCCAGGGCCATGCTCTTCCAGCCAGGTTTTGTAAGGGCTGTCGTTGACTGGCTCGATGAGCTCGATTTCCATGCCGTAGGCTTTGCAGAAGGCAAATTTGCCGATGACCATGCCCGGTTCGCCGTTGACCAGCATTTTGGGGAACAGTTTCGGGCCGAATTCGACGAGGTTCCAGGGACCCATGCCGTACTCTTCTTCATAACGCTTGACAGCAGCGTCACGATCTTCGACGATGATACCGATTTGCAGCAGTTTGGCGAATTGTGTGTTCATGTTGTTTTCCTCCTTTTAATTTGGGCCGGATTATTGGATCAGATCGAGATAGTCCAGTTCGTCTTGTGTCAGCTTGACTTGAAGGGCATCTACATTGTTTTGCATTTCCTGACGGTTCATTGCACCGACAATCGGGTAGACATTCAGGCCAGAACTCATCGTAAAGGCCAGTGCAATCTGCGGAACGGACGCGCCATGTTTTTTAGCCAGCTCTTCGGCGCGCTCCAGGCGGGTGAAGTTATTGTCGCAGCAGTAGCCGATGCGACAGGGTTCATTGATTTCTTCCGGGCGGTTGATGAACTGTTCGCGCGACATACGGCCGGAAAACAAACCGCGGGCCAGACCTGAGTAAGCGAAAACCGGCATTTGGGTCTCAGCGTAAAACTTGCGCTGTTCCTTCTCCTGCGGGCCGCTGATCGTGACGCAGCCCGGGGCCCAGGGCTCAGCGATCTGTTCAGCCAGGCTGAAGTTCGGGCTGGACGCCGCAAAACCTCGCAAACCGTTGGCTTTGGCATAGGCGTTGGCTTCGGCGATACGGGCAGCAGTCCAGTTTGAGCCGCCAAACGCCCGGATCTTGCCCTCATCGCAGAACCGGTTGAGCAGATCGACGATCAGACTGACCGGCTTGGACTCGTCGTCACGATGCAGCAAGTACAGATCGACATAGTCAGTCTGCAGGTAGGCCAGTGAATCGTGCAAATCGGCTTCGATGTCAAAAGGTGTGACGCGGGTGCGGAAACGGCTCGGGTGCGCGCCTTTGGTGATCAGATAAACCTGCTCGCGATTATTGCGGCTCTTCATCCATTCACCGATGGTCTGCTCGCTGTTATAAGCCAAGGCTGTGTCAATACAAGTATAACCTAATTCCAGCGCATCATCAAAAAAACGGCAGTGATCTTCTAATCCATCGATGGTGCGGCCCAAAGTGCCGATAACCAGACAGCTGAGTTTTTTGTCTGTAAACGATTCTGTGGAAAATTCCATGGCATTGACCTCCATATTAAATGCAAGACTTGTCAATTAACATATAACATAGATTTCTGGACACCATGTGGGACATATGTCATACTTAACTCAAATCCTTAAGCGAGGAGGATGGCACCTTTGGATATCATCAATAACGAGACCCGGCTTGAGCAATATCTGTCCACCTATAATATTGCTGATTGTTTCAGCAACTTCGCTGAGTATCGTTCACGCTTTCAGCTCGTTCGTTTTCACCCCAAAGAGCTGCTTTATCCAAAAAAAGAATCGATCACCCAGGTTTATTTCTTCATTTCCGGACATCTGAAAATCTGTGCCAATCTCAGCAGCGGTCAGACCCTGCTGCTGAGATTTTACAATTCATTTCATTTCATCGGCGATCTCGAGCTATACGAAATGGCCAGCCCGGCGAACACAATCGAAGCAGCCACCGAGTGCCTGTGCATCGCCTTTTCGATCGTCGGCATCATAAACCGCCTGTTTGAAGATACGCGGTTTCTCAATTTCATTTCCCGTTCATTAGCCGAGAAATTAGCCGCCTCGTCCCAGAACAGCGCGATCAATATTCTCTATCCTCTGGAGAAAAAGCTGGCCAGTTACATTTATGCCGTCGGCATGCGAAAAAGATCCGCTGACGGAAAAACGGTCATCGTTTTCGATGAAAATCTGAAACTGACCTCCGAATTGCTGGGAACCAGCTACCGCCACCTGCACCGGACGCTGCACCAGTTTCTGGAAATTGGCATCCTCGGCCGGCAAGGCAGCGCCTATGTTGTCAGCAATGAAGGAGCATTGAGAGAATTGGCGTCGGACCTGTATATGTAAGGTGAAAGGTGAAAAGTGAAAGGTGAAAGGTGAAACCCGAGCGAAGCTCGGGTAGGTGAAAGGTGAAAGGTGAAGGGTGAAGGGTATCGCTTTGCTTCGCAAAGCTCAATTAGCGCGAAGCTGCGCTTCGCTTAATTAACGTCATGCTGCTCATGACTTGATGGGCGCCAGCAGAGCTGGCTTGATCGCGCCTTTGGCGCAGGGTCTCGCGAAGCGACACCTTTCACCTTTCACCTTTCACTTTTCACCCGGCTGAGCTTCGCTCAGCCGGCACCCTTCACCCTTCACCATTCACCTTTCACTTATTAAGTACTGCCTGATTTTCCGCCGGGCTGCCGCGCTGGCCGAGTTTGGGCATGCGATGTTCGATGGCTGCCAGGGAAATGGCAATATCTTCTTCAACTTCTTCGGGCGTGTGAGCGCCGACCGTAACCATGTCGCAGGCGCGGATGGTATTCCAGGCGAAGGTCAGGCCGACAAATGGTGTACAGCGGCCTGCTGCCATCGGTTTGATGGTCATCACCGGCTTCTTGGCGTTGTTGATGATCGTGGCGACTGTTTCGATTTCAATCTGCATCATGAAGCCCATGGGATTGTAAATCTGAATATAGGTCTCGACATCGTAGCCGTTCTGGTCGCAGAACAGCACGACCTCCGGCATATGGCCCGATGTGCCGGGAATCATGCCGGCGTCACGGATCATTTTCGTATAATCGTCAAAGCGCTCAATCGTCCGCTTGTTTTTATTGACCAGCTCTTCGCAGCAGCCATGGTGGATCAGGCAAATTTTGGATCCATTCGCTGCACACTGTTGTATGGCTTTCTCAGCTTCCTGACGGGCAGCTGCACAGTCATCGACATTAAAGATCGGTGTGTCGACCATGATGATTTGCTTACCGGTCTTGTCTTCGACTTCATGCACAGCCTGGACCAGCTTGGGTGCAAAGTTGAAAGGTGCCATTATTGTGTCGACTCCGTGCCTGAGCCAGGCTTCGAGCATCGGGTGGAATTTCTGAGATTCATTGTAACGATCACAAATCAGTTTATCAGCCGCTTGGCTGGTGTGGCTCCAGCCTAAAAGCCAGTTTGAACCCATGATCATGCGGGAAACCGAGATCCCGCCGACGGTCGTACGGGGAAATTGCTGTTCCATCGATTTAGCACCTCCAAAGCTGACTTTATTTTAGCGCGATGTCGATTGGCTATCAAGGTATCAGCTGCGTTTTCGGAATTTCACACGTCCGCATCCGAAAACAACTGCAGCTAGCTCGTTTCACGCCTTTATTTTTGCTCGTTACGAAACGGTAACTGATACCGCCTTCTACCAATCGTTTAATTTTGAACAAAATCGTGTTTTTGTAATGTTTCGAACGGCAAAGCATTCTGCTAGATTGATTTTGTCAGGATCAACGCATAATCGGAGGGAATATGGCTGACTCGCATATTTTGACCGTCAAGAATATCAATAAAACTTTCGGACCGACGCGTGCGCTCCAGGATGTGTCGATCGAACTGAACACTGGTGAAATTCGTGGCTTTATCGGTGAAAACGGATCCGGCAAATCAACTCTGTCCAATATCATCGCTGGCATTTTTAAGCCGGACAGCGGCATGATGGAACTGCGCGGGCAACCTTACCAGCCTCATTCCATGCTGGACGCTGACAAAAATAAAATCAGCATGATTGTGCAGGAAATGGCCACGATCAACAAAATTAC
>DMJC01000111.1 GCA_003451915.1 Clostridiales bacterium | reverse complement strand
GCAGATAATCGCCCGGACTGGCTTGGCCGTTGGCCAGGCGAATCTGCCAGATCGCTGCATCGGCAGCAGGTTGAGTCAGGTTGCTGCCGCGCATGACCAGATCCTCAGCTTGCCGGGCGGTGAGATCAGACCGGTCATTGGGTCCGACAGCAACACCATCCGTAGGCCAAAAAATAAAGTAGGTAATCGTCAGGCAGACAACCGCTGCGAAAATGACCAGCAGAAAAGCTGCCTCAGCCGGGAAAGGGCGATAAGGCGACCTGGTCCCGCTGCTGACCCGCATTGGAACGGCTGGGCTGTTCATTGCAGTTCATCCAGCGACAGCTGGAAAGCCGGCAGAAAGTGATCCATGAAATAGCGCACTTCCGGTAAACTCTCCGCCAGTTCATCAAGGCTGGCGCGCACAGTTTTGGAAGCCTGACGAAACTCACTGTTGCCAGCTTTCCCCTCATCGATGCATTTAATATAGGCACTCAGGCGATCTGCTGCTTTAACCAGCTGGTGAGCGGCCTGGGTAGCCGGATCATTCAGGTCAGGATCAATCAATGGTTGCCAGTTCGGTGCCAGATCATCGGGCAGCATCGTGAGTAATTTAGCAGCTGCCACTGATTCAACAGCCTTATAAGCCTCTCGTATTGCCGGGTTGAAATATTTAACCGGCGTGGGTAAATCGCCGGTCAGTATCTCGCTGGCATCGTGATATATCGCCATCAGTGCAACAGTCCTTTCATCAACCGGCGGCCGCCCATCGGCGTAATATCGCCGGCGAAGAACAGCCAGCGCATGAGCGATCATCGCCACTTGCAAGGAGTGTTCCTGGATATTTTCCTGTTCCGTATTGCGCATCAGTCCCCAGCGGTTAATAAAGCGCATCCGGTGCATCATGGCAAAAAAATTACTGCTCATAACTGAAATCTCCTCTCGTATGATCTGGCAATCGTATCGCCCGACTCTGCCAAGAATCATGGAACACTAGAACCAGTAAATGTCCTCGAAGCTCTTACTGGCGAATGAATCTGACATGCCGGCTATGTAGTCAACCGTTTTTTGCCAGTCACTGTCGCTGGCTGAATAATTTCGTTCCTGAAGGTATTTGGCAAAACCGCGAAAAACCCGGTTTTCACTTGAAGCCAGCTTTTCCGGGTCGGCCAGAGCCTGCCGCAAGGCATCAAACAAGCCTTCGATGGTGTTCTGAGCCATTTTTTCATAACGTTTGATTTTGTCCGAGCTATAGATCCGCTCAACATTCTCGTACAGCAATTCCTCCATACTCTCACCGCGCTCACGGCTGAGAATAATCGCGTCACGATATTGGCTGTTGGCGATGATATCGGTGACCAGCGTGTTGATGATTTCACTGTTGCTTTTACCCAGCGAGGTCCGGATTGCTGCCGGCATGTCGTCAAACTCCATGATGCCAGCCCGGACAGCATCTTCGATGTCACGTCCGATGTAGGCGATTCTGTCAGCCAGCCGCACGACACAACCTTCCAGAGTGGCCGGCATTCTGTGGGTCCTGGCACTTTCAACCAGGTCAGCCGCAGTTTTCTTGCGGTCAGGCACCAGCTGGCTCTCACTGTAGCTTTCACCGCAATGGCTGGCAATGCCATCTCGCACCTCGAACGTCAGATTGAGCCCGTTACCGTGACGCGGCCGGCTGGCCAGCTTGTCAACAACACGCAGGCTGTGAATTTCATGTTGAAAGTATAGATCAGGTGAAATTTTCTTGAGGCAGGCATCCAGCATCCGCTCGCCGCTGTGACCGAAAGGTGCATGGCCGAGATCGTGGCCCAGGGCAATCCCCTGAATCAGGTCGGCATTGAGCATCAGAGCCCTGCCGATGGTGTTGGCGATATAATTGACATAGATCACATGTTCCATACGGGTACAGATATGATCATTCTGAGGATCGAAAAAAACCTGGGTTTTGTGACGCAAACGACGGAAATCGAGTGAGTAGATAATCCGTCCTACATCTCGCTCGTAAACGGTGCGCACATCGCACTGTTCCTCGAGGCTGAGCCGGCCTGCACTTTGACTGCTGCGGGCTGCAAAAGGGCTGAGCAGCTTTTCCTGTTCTTCTTTTAGCAAACGTGGTGAGATCATCCGATCAGGCATGGTTTTGACCCCCTGTTAACCTCGAGCTGGTTTTGGCCCTTCAAGTCAGCTAGACACCGAAAATTCGTCCGACCGGCGTGACTTTGACCTTGATAGCCCCGGCCGGACAGGTTTCCTGACAGCAATAGCAACGGATGCAACGTTCATAATCAAAGGCCGGCACACCATCATCGTCCTTATATGATATCGCAGGCGGGTCTGCCGGGCAGGCCGTGGCGCAGATGCCGCAGCGGTTGCAGAGGTTGGTTTCGGCTGCCGGCCGCTGCATGACGTGTTTTTTATAAAGAGGCGCGCTCAGACTGATGGTTCGGGAAAGAATACCGCGCGCCATGCGGCCGCGTACAAAATCTTTAACGCTAAGGCTGGTCAACAGCTGTTCTGCTGTGCCGCGACAGATTTCGCCGCTGGCTTGATCACCGGTAAGGTTTGGCCGGATTAAAACAGCTTCAGCATCGGCCAGCTGGCAGGTGCCCAGACCGGCTTGCGCTGCCAGGCGACAGGTCGTGATGTCTGAAGGATTCATCCCCATCAGCAGGGCACCGGCTGCATCAAGGGTAGCCGGCTCACGTGAGACCAGCACAGCGCCGACTTTGCGCGGCTGGCCGTTGCGCGGCCCGTTGCCCTCCATGGCAACAATGGCGTCGATAACATAAAGGCGAGGTTTGAGAAAAACATTGATATCGACCAGCATCTGGCAAAAATCCTCGGGTCGCGGATAGGTTACATGAAAGGCAGCTTTGCGTTGACCGGGAATCACGCCAAACTGATTTTTGATTGCACCGGTCATGCCAGTCAAGGGGTGGGTCTTGAGTTTGCCGAGACTGACCAGTCCGTTGGATTCTGCAACGCCGCGGGCCAGCGGAATCTGGCGCATGACTTTGCCATTCGGCATCGGAGTGTCGACAACTGAAACAAAGTCACTCAGCGGGATACCCAAAGCCTTAGCCTCATCATAGATGCCGCAGGCTGCAGCCGCTTTGTCCGGGGTATCCAGTGAAGGTGAGTCACCAAAAGACAGCTCAACCTCAAAATCCCGCAAACAGCTGGCCAAAGCATTAAACACAGACGGATGAGCTGTGACAGCATGATCAGCACCAATTCCCGAAAGCATGTTGGGTTTGATCAGGATTTTTTCGCCGGGTTGGAAACCAGACTGTAGCCCGAGTTCAGCAAATGCTGTCTTAAATCCGGCCTTGAGAAGATCCTGGTCATAACGGTCCAACTGAATGATAGCGAGTCGTGCCATGCTGCCTCCGCTAAAAGTTTGTCGTTTAATTATATCACAACATCAGATCTTCTCGAGTTTAGCCATGCGGGCCATCAGCCTTTTGGTTTCACCTGACTGGAACTCAATGACCACAATCGCGTCACCGGCTACAGGTTCCAGCGAAGTGATCCGGCCCAGGCCGAACTTCGCATGACGAACCTGGTCACCTTTCCGGAGATCCATCGGTTCGGCCGCGCGGGTTGCTGACGTTGCTGCCGGAGCAGCGGATACTGGACGTCCTGCTGCCGGTGCTCCGGGAAAACTGACCGAAGGAGTTCCGGCAAAGCGGGCAGCCGGCGTCTGCGTGACTCGGCCCGGCAGATCGCCGCTCCGGCCATGCGCATAACCGAAGCCACCCTCATCTGAGTATCCGCCCAGCCGATTGTCTCCCAGCCGCGAACCACCGATTTCCTCGATCAGCTGATCAGGAATATCGCGGACAAAACGTGAAACCGGCATGCTTTGGGTCTGGCCAAAGACCAGTCGGCTGCGGGCGGTCGTGATATACAGTTTACGTTTGGCGCGGGTAATCGCCACGTAAGCCAGGCGGCGTTCCTCCTCGATCGCGGCTTCACTCTCGTTGGCGCGATAGCCGGGGAACAACCCCTCCTCCGCGCCGATCAGAAATACTGTGCCAAACTCCAGCCCCTTGGCGCTATGAATGGTCAACAGGCGGACATAATCCTGGTTTTCGCGGTCCTCATCCATTTCAGAATAGAGTGCCGCACGCTCAATAAAAGAACTCAAAACACTGAATAGATCATCAGTGAGCAGGTCACGATCTTCCGGAGCCAGTTCGCCTGACTCAGCCATTTCGCGTAACTGGCGTCGGCCGTTTTCAAATTCGACAGCGTCAGAAAGCAGTTCTTTCAGGTTCTCAATACGGTCGACCGGATCATTTTCACGGCTTTTCTCCCGCTGGTCGATGATTTCCTGGATCAGGCCGGACTCATTCTCGACATATTCGATATATTCGGCGAAACCAAGGTCGTTGATCATCAGTTTGTCGCGCAGGCGATCGATCATCTCGGCAAATTGCTGCAGGCGGGCCGCCGGACGGGCCAATTCAGGATAATGTGCCGCCCTGGCACAGACATCAAGCCGACTCAACCCTTCACGAGCCGCGATCGCCACGACCTGCTCAACTGTTGTCTCGCCGATACCGCGTTTAGGTACCTGAATGATCCGGTCGAAGGACAGGTCATCAGACGGAATCAAGATCAGGCGCAGATAGGCGATGACATCTTTGATTTCTTTACGGTCATAAAAGCGCATCCCGCCGAAAATCCGGTAAGGGATGCCGTGTTCGCGCAGGGCAGCTTCCAGATTTCGTGACAAAGCATTCAGGCGATAGAGGATAGCCATATCGCGGTAACGTTGGCAGCTGCCCGGCCGGGTGACCATCCGGCTGATCTCGCCGGCAATATAGCGGCCTTCTTCACTATGGTTTTCCGCCCGCAAAAAAGTGATCGGCTCGCCGGCCCCCTCACTCGTCCATAGTTTCTTGGCTTTGCGACCCTTATTGCACCTGATCACGGCATTGGCCGCGTCAAGCACGTTACCGGTTGAGCGGTAATTCTGTTCCAGCTTGATAACCTTGCAGCCCTTGAAGTCCTTTTCAAAGTCCAGGATATTCTGGATATTGGCACCGCGAAAACTATAGATCGACTGGTCGTCGTCACCGACAACGCAAAGGTTGCGATGACGTGCTGACAGCAAATGGACGAGCTGGTACTGAGCGTGATTGGTATCCTGGTACTCATCGACCAGAATGTAGCGAAACCGTTCCTGATATTCAGACAAGACATCCGGATTTTCCTTGAACAGGCGAACTGACTCATACAGCACATCATCAAAATCCATGCTGTTGCTCTTGCGGAGCCGTTCCTGATAAAGACGGTAAACCGCTGCGATTTTACCCAGGCGATAGTCATTGCCAGCCAGTCGGGCATACTCTTCGACGCCGACCAGATCGTTCTTGGCACTGCTGATCGCACTGTGCACAGCTTTGGGGGCAAAGGTCTTTTCCGGCAGATTGAGCTCTGCCAGGCAGTTCTTGACCACTTTCTGCTGGTCGTCGGTATCAATGATCGCAAAGCTGCGCTCATAGCCGACGCGGTCGGCAAAACGGCGCAGGATGCGGATCATCATCGAATGGAAGGTGCCGATCCACATGTATTGGCTCTCCGGGCCAACCAGCTCCTCGACGCGCGATTTCATCTCGGCAGCTGCCTTGTTGGTAAAAGTGATGGCCAGGATCGCTGACGGACGCACACCGCCCCGGCTGATCAGCCAGGCGATACGATGCGTGATGACGCGGGTCTTGCCCGATCCGGCGCCTGCCAGGATCAGCAGCGGGCCATCCGCATGCCGGACAGCCTCAGCCTGCTGCGGATTAAGGCCCTGCAGCAGATTTTCCGCATTTTCGGGTGGCAGAGCAATCGTGTCAAACAAATCCATGGTCAAAGTCCTCCTTGACAGTTACACCAGTATAGATAAAGCCTGGCGTCAACTCAAGCTGTTTTTGATTATATCACAAAACAGAACGATCGTTCTTTCAAAATTAAAAAACCAGGGGCTGTCTCTCGTGAGACAGCCCCCGCGCAAGGACTGGGCTTACTGCTGGCATAGAGTATTGGTTTCAATGTGCTAGGGATCTCATATTGCAAGTCGATGGTGGTTTGCAGATCAGCCGGCTGTGGCTTCCCTTTACTGCTGATCACGGTCATTGGCAGGTTATGGGGATCAGTAGTTGGGCTCGATCAGGCCGTAATTGCCATCCTTGCGCTTATAAACCACACAGACCTTGTCTGTATCCATGTCGAGGTAAAGGAGGAAACTGTGCCCGAGCATTTCCATCTGCAGGACAGCCTCATCGGGATCCATCGGCGCGATGTCGAAGGTCTTGCGTTTGATGATCCGGGGCTCCTCTTCGGCGACAACAGTCTCCGGTGACTGAGCCTTCAGGTACTCCTTGACATACGCGTAGTCATGAATGCGCTTCTCGATCTTGGTCTTGTGTTTGCGGATCTGGCCCTCGAGGACTTCGACTGCCAGGTCCAAAGCGGTGAAGACGTCGTCGGCGATTGTTTCGGCGCGATAATAGTGCTTCTGGATTTTGAGGGTGACCTCGATGCACTTCTGGTCCTTTTCCGGACGAACCTTGACATTGGCCGTGGTGTCGTCGCCAAAGAACCTGTTGAATTTGCCCAGCTTCTCTTCGATGCGCTGGTGCAGCTGGTCGCCTACTTTGATGCCTTTGCCGTTGATGTTGATCTTCATGATGACCGCTCCCTTCTGAATCAGTTTTCTTACTTTCAAGGTGCAATGGTATAGAGGATCGTCCTCTTGGTTTTATTATAACTGATCAGGTCAATACACGTGTACCCCTAATTACTGCAAATTTGTAAACGTTCTGTTATAATAAAAATGTTGCGCAGGGAGGGAAAGATGGAAAAAATCCGTTATTCGCTCGTCGTTCCGGTTTTCAACGAAGAAGCGGTCATCGAAGAAACCAACCGACGGCTGACCGGCGTTATGGCGGGCCTGGACGAGCCCTATGAAATCATTTATATCAATGATGGCAGCCGAGACCGCTCAGGATCATTGCTGAGAAGTTTCTGCCAGGCTGATCCACGGGTCAAGCTGCTGACTTTCTCCAGAAATTTCGGTCATCAGACTGCGATCACCGCTGGCATGGATTATGCAGCCGGAGATGCGGTCATTGTCATTGATGCCGACCTGCAGGATCCACCGGAAATTATACCACAGATGATCGAGCGCTGGCAGCAGGGCTTTGACGTTGTCTATGGCAAACGCATCGCACGCCAGGGCGAGACCTGGTTCAAACAACGCTCCGCCAGTCTTTATTACCAGTTGCTCAACCGGTTGACCGATGTCGATATTCCCAGCGATGTCGGCGATTTTCGCCTGATCGACGCCAAAGTGCGCGATGCCTTGCTGACCATTCCCGAGCACAACCGCTATGTGCGCGGCCTGATCAGCTGGCTGGGCTTTCGCCAGACCGATGTCGAATTTGTCCGCGCGCCGCGTTTTGCCGGTGTAACCAAGTATCCGCTGCGCAAAATGATCCGCCTGGGGATCGACGGAATTACCTCTTTTTCCTACAAGCCGCTCAAAGTCGGCATCGGCCTGGGTCTCACCCTCTCTATTTTCAGTTTCTGCTTTTTGCTCTTTGTTTTTATCGCCCGGCTGTTTGACCTGGTGGTCATGGAACCCGGCTATGCCTCGCTGATGAGCGTTCTTCTCTTTTTCTTCGGGATCATCCTGATCATGCTCGGCATCATCGGCGAGTATATCGGCCGTATTTTTGAGGAAGTCAAAGGCCGGCCGCTTTATGTGATCAGTGACCGCACCGGACAATTCGGCCGCAGTGGCCGCGACCAGAGAAGGAGTGACTGACATGCTGTTTACCTGCACAATCGAAAATGCTGATATCGAATTTGGTGTCTTCAACGGCGACAAGCTGCTGTTTGAAGCGCGGCTGGCCACCAGTCGTGAGCGCAGTTCAGATGAATATGCCATTTTGATCCACAGCATTTTTCAGTTGAACCGGATCGCGCCTGCTTCGGTCAGCGGCGCGATCATGGCATCGGTTGTCCGCCCTTTAAATGATATCTTGACTCAAGCTATTGAAAAGCTGATGAATATCAAACCACTGATCGTCGGGCCAGGTGTTAAAACCGGCCTGAATATCAAAACGGACATCCCCTCGCAGGTCGGCGCAGACATAGTCGCCAATGCTGTGGCTGCCGGGCTGGTATCAAAAGGACCGCTGGTGATCATCGATTTCGGCACGGCAACGAC
>DMJC01000109.1 GCA_003451915.1 Clostridiales bacterium | reverse complement strand
GCCAGTGTTGGTGTTCAGGTACCGACCTGGACACAATATTTAGCCCATATATTTATCCCTCAGCTTATCTATGTTTTCTTGACAGTCCTGGTCATCGACCTGTTTTTCAAACCAGACGAAGAAATCCAGAGTAAGGCCTTTTTCAAGTCTGAACTGGTATCTTTCGGGAAAATGAGCAAAGCGGAAAAAATGATTGCGGTCATCAGTATCATACTGATTGCTCTGATCGCAACCAGTTCATGGCACGGGATCTCAATCGGCTGGCTTTTTGTCTTTGCAGCTGTCATCATGATGCTGCCAGGTATTAATCTGGTCAAACAAGAAGATGTTAAACAGATCAATTACACCTTTATCTTGTTTGTTGTTGCCTGCCTGACCATCGGTATCGTATCAGTCAGCATGGGTGTCGGGCAGTTTATCGCCAATGCATTTCTAAACATCATCAACGGCTCACTGATCCAAACCATCACAGGTGTATGGGGATTAGGTTTCCTGATTAATTTTGCCTTGACGCCTTTAGCAGCCTATTCCGCCTTTTCGGCCCCGATTGTCAGCATTGCCCAGGGTTTTTCCATCAATCCCCTGCCGGTCATCTACACCTTTATCCATGCGCTTGAGCAAGTTGTCTTCCCCTATGAGTATGCACCAGTGCTCATTATTTTCGGTTACGGCATGATTTCAATGGGTCGCTTTGCCAAATACAATATCATTCGGGCGATAATCAGCCTGGCGTGCATTCTGGCCATCTTCATTCCGTATTGGAAACTGATCGGTTTGGTGTAAGGATTTATCAGATACCATTTCGAAAACTGACCAGTGTCGGCTGCGGCCCTTGCAGAAGGGCCGTGGCGTCGGCGCGTGGGTCGAGCCAGAGGCGGATTTTCTGACGCGGCAGGATGACCGGCATCCGGTCGTGCAATTCAGCGACCGGGGCGATGGCCGGCGCGGTCAGGATGACGAAGCACTCGGCTATCTGACCGTCTTTCAGGGTAAACCGATTGTAAAAGCCAGCCATATAAGAGACCATCCCTTGCAGGGTGAAGAAATACTTATCCTTCGGATGATCAGGCCGGTGGTCCCATTCGTAAAACCCAGACGAAGGAATGACAACCCGACGGTTGAGAAACGAGTCACGGAAGAGTGGTTTTTCCATTACGGTTTCCGAGCGGGCGTTGATGATCAGTCCGGACGACTGATCCCAGCGAGGAAAGCCCCATTTCATGACATCAAGACGAACCTTGTCCTGTTCAGCCCGGAGCACAGGCGCCAGATTAGATGGCTTAACCTCACCTTTGACAACCAGACCTTGACGTTCAGAGAACTTCTCATTGACCTGGTTGATGATTTCCCGCATTTCCAGAATAGCCTCTTCTTCCAGGATGGCATATCGTCCGCACATCGCTTTTCCCTCCTGTGAATTCATTCTATAAAAATCATAAACCGGCATCTTCAAATTTCCTAGTGTCATGTGGTACAATAATAGAAATTCAGTCCGTAAACGTTTGGGACAACGGCCTGTATCACAGGGCGAAATCGCCTGTGAACTGATTCTTCAAGCCAATGACAATTGAATCAAGCATAGCCGGAGGTTCTAGTATGGAACTTTTGAAAGAGTGCAGCACAGCAACACTGTCGGACGAT
This sequence comes from Clostridiales bacterium, assembly GCA_003451915.1. Lineage (GTDB taxonomy): Bacteria > Bacillota > Clostridia > Saccharofermentanales > UBA5734 > UBA8949. Next base: position 1,522 of record DMJC01000109.1, on the reverse strand, counting down.
GAACAGTTTGCCATGCTGCGTCAAGTGATCGACGATTACGAGCGGCGCGAGAGCAACCTGATCCAGATTCTGCACATGGCGCAGGCAATCTTTGGCTTTTTACCGGAGGATGTCCTGCATTTCATCGGTACCGAGATGGATCTGCCGATGTCCAGGATTCATGGTGTGGTTTCTTTCTACTCGTATTTCACAACCCTGCCGCGCGGCCGGCACAGTGTGCAGGTCTGCCTGGGCACTGCCTGTTATGTCCGGGGCGGTAAAAAGGTACTCGACAGTCTCAAATCTGAAATCGGCATCGATGTCGGTCAGACAACAGCCGATCGCCGCTTCACCCTGGAGGTCAAACGCTGCATCGGTTCATGCAGCCTGGCTCCGGCGGTGATGATCGACAAAACGGTGCATAAAAGGGTCAATCCGAACAAGCTTCAAGAAATCCTCAAGCTATATGAATAAAGGGGGTGGGTGCGATGGCTGAATCTGTCATGATCCGCTCAGCGGCTGACTTGGAGCAGATCCAGGAAACTTATCGGCTGCAGCAGAAGAATTACCGTTACACGGTATTGATCTGCGCCGGTGCCGGCTGTATATCTTGCGGGTGCCTGCCTGTCAGGGAAACTCTGGTTGATGAATTAAGCAAAGCCGGACTGACCGATGCCGTTCAGATCAAAATGACCGGCTGCATGGGCAATTGCGATGTCGGGCCCTCCTTACTCGTCCGGCCGGGCGGTGTCTTTTACTGCAAAGTCAAACCCGAGGATATGGCAACGGTTGTCAAACAGCATTTGGTCGGCGGCGAGCCTGTCGAACGGCTCTGCTATGTCGACCGGCGTACCGGCCAAAGGATTATTCACCTCGACGAAATCAGCTTTTTCAATCGACAGAAGAAAATCGTGCTAGGCAACTGCGGCAAAATCGATTTTGACAATCTGGATGAATATATCGCCAACGATGGTTTTATAGCTTTACACAAGGTTCTGACCAGCATGTCACCGGAACAGGTCATTGATGAAATTAAAAAATCCGGCTTGCGCGGCCGTGGCGGCGGCGGTTTCCCGACTGCGCTCAAATGGTCGCTCGGCAACAAGGCGCAGGCCAGTCAGAAATATATCATCTGCAATGCTGATGAAGGCGATCCGGGTGCATTTATGAACCGCTCGGTGCTCGAAAGTGATCCTCATTCGGTCATTGAAGGGATGATCATCGCAGCTTACACCATTGGAGCCAGCCAGGGTTTTGTGTACTGTCGTGCCGAATACCCGATCGCCGTTCAAACAATGAATATTGCCATTGAACAAGCTCGCAGTTACGGTTTATTGGGTAATAATATCTTCGGAACCGATTTCTACTTCGATATGGAAGTCCGTAAAGGCGCCGGTGCTTTTGTGTGTGGTGAAGAGACCGCTCTGATCAGTTCCATTGAAGGAAAACGCGGCGAACCCTATCCCAAACCGCCCTTCCCGGCTACCCAGGGCGTATTCGGTAAGCCAACCAATATTAATAACGTAGAAACCTACGCCAATAT
>DMJC01000226.1 GCA_003451915.1 Clostridiales bacterium | reverse complement strand
GAAGCGTGTGGATGGATTGGTGACCACACCGCCCTGTGATGTGGATCCTTATCTCTCGGATTTGTTGTTCAATGCCGATACACCCTACGTGCAGATATCGCCGCTGAATCGGGATCCCGCAGTGCCCTACGTGACCGGAGATGATTACCAGGGTGCTTACCTGATGACGGAGCGGTTGATTATGATGGGGCATTGGCGGATTGCGTTTCTCTCCGGTCCGCGTAATCATCGCATGAGTATTGACCGATTGTTTGGCTATAAGGCAGCCCTGGAGACTTACCGGATTCCAGTTCAGGATGAATTTATTTTGGATTCGTTATATAATTTTGATGGTGGTTATAATGCGACCCGGATGGCGATGGCGCTTGCCGAAGCGCCNNCCCGTGCGCCAGGTGGTGTATCCCTGCCAGTTAGAGATGCGTGGATCCGTTGGGGCACCCCCGGTTGCTTAGTCATGGTATGATACTTGGTTTTGAGATTTCGAAAGGAAATGAATAATGGATGCTCTGCAAAAGGAACTTTATAACGCAATTCTTGAAGGACAGCGCGACATTGCCAAAGAAAAGGTTGAGCAAGCCTTAGCTGATGGCATGGAAGCTGGTGAGGTGTTGGATGTTATGGTCACTGCGATGGGTGAAGTGGGCAGGCTGTTTGAAGAGGGTGAATATTTTGTGCCCGAGATGCTGATCGCAGCCCGTGCAATGAAAACCGGTATGGAAATTTTGAAACCCAAGCTGGTTGATGCTGATATTCAGCCAGCCGGACTTGTAGTGGCTGGAACGGTGAAGGGCGACCTGCATGACATCGGCAAAAACCTCGTCGGCATGATGATGGAAGGCAAAGGCCTCGAAGTCATCGATCTGGGCACTGATGTCCCGGCTGAACGATTCATCACAGCCGCTATCGAAAACAATGCCTCGATTATCTGCTGCTCAGCACTGCTGACAACGACCATGGGTGAAATGAGGAGTGTTGTCGATGCCGCTATCGCAGCCGGTGTCCGCGATAAAGTAACGATTATGGTCGGCGGCGCGCCAGTCAATGAAACCTTTGCCAAGAGTATCGGCGCAGACATTTACACCGCCGATGCCGCTTCAGCCGCCGAAGCTGCTGTGGAAGCGCTGAAGAAGTAACAAGTAACAAGTAAGTGAAAGGTGAAAGGTGAAGAGTGANNCTCTTCACCTTTCACCTTTCACTTGATTAGATTTCAATCACTGAGATCAGAATGATCGGACGGCGCCTTGTTCGTTCAAATAACAGGGTGTTCAGGAGTTCGCGCAAAGCGCCGGCCTGGATCTGGGCTGTGAGTGACTTGCCGCTGCCGCTGGCTTTTCTGGCGAACTGGTCGATCCTTTTTTTGCATTCGCGGGTGATCCGGTCGGCTTCGCTTTCGTAAATAAAACCGCGAGCCTGAATGTCCGGTTCGCCGATCATTTCACCTGTTGCATGGTTGACACCAATAAAAACTGTAACAATGCCATCTTCGGCCATCAGCCGGCGATCGCGCAGCACCGGATTGTCAATGTCGACCATACCGGCACCGTCGATGAGAACACCGCCGGCTGATGTGAATCCGCCGATACGAGCTTTACCGTCCTGGTATTCGAACATGTCACCATTATTCAACAGGAAAATATTCTCCCACGGTACCCCCATCAGGTTGGCAAGCTCAGCATGCTTGTAGAGATGACGATACTCTCCGTGACCGGGAATGAAGTATCGCGGGCGAACAAGGCTATGCAGCAGCTTGAGCTCTCCGCTGTAGGCGTGACCGGAAACGTGGATCTCAGACAGTGACTCATACACAACATGAGCACCGCGCTTGAACAACTCATTAATAACCCGGTAGATGGGCTTTTCATTGCCGGGGATCGGGCTGGCCGAGATGATGACGGTATCTTCGGGCAGAATCTCGATTCGGCGGTGTTCTGAAAAAGCCATCCGGGTCAGGGCTGACATCGGTTCACCCTGGCTGCCGGTGGTGATAATGACAATCTCATCGGCATCATAACGGTCGAGCTGATTGATGTCGATCAGCGTATCCGGCCGCATGGTGATATAACCCAAAGAATTGGCCGCGTTGAAAACATTGACCATACTGCGGCCGATCAGGGCAACTTTTCGGTTGTAATGTTCAGCTGCAGTGAAAATCTGCTGCATTCGGAAAACGTTAGACGAAAACGTAGCAACCATGATGCGGCCGGCCGCCTTGCCAAACAAGTCAGCAAAGGTCTCGCCGACTTTGCTTTCGGATGATGAATGACCTGGACGTTCTACGTTGGTGCTTTCACAGACCATGGCCAGAACACCCTCCTGGCCGATGGCGGCGATTCGGGCGAGATCGATCGGGCCGCCGTTGATGGGTGTATAGTCAATTTTAAAATCGCCTGAGTGAAAAATAATGCCGGCCGGTGTGCGAATGGCCAAAGCATTGGCATCGGCGATGCTGTGATTGACATGGATAAATTCAACGCTGAAAGGGCCGGCAGGAATGACCACGCCGTCTTTGATCGGATGCAAAGTCACGCCAGTGACGCCGGTACCGCGATCCTCAAGCTTGAGTCTAACCAGTTCGAGCGTCAGGCGATTACCATAGATCGGCACTTTGATGTCTTTACACAACCAAGGTAAAGCACCAATGTGATCTTCATGGCCATGCGTCAGAAAAATACCGCGGATTTTTTCTTTATTGCGAATCAGGTATGAAAAATCAGGTATGACGACATCGATGCCAGGCATATCTTCTTCTGGAAAGGCAATTCCGCAGTCCACAATGATGATATTATCGTCATATTCATAGACTGTCAGATTCTTGCCGATTTCACGCATACCACCCAGGGGGATGATTTTCAGCAAAGATGAACTGGCCTGATTCACTACATTTTGTTTGGCTGACTTTTGCCTGTGTTGCTGTGAATGCTGCTGCTTGGGCCTGGGCTGCTGAGCTGCAGACGGCTGCTGAACCTGTTTGGGCTGAACAGCCGGTTTTCTGGTCTCGAGTGTCTGGCTCGCTGGCTTGCGACGCGGAGATCTTTTGACAGGTAAAGATGGTGCAGTAACCTCGGCAGATTGCCTGTTTTCAGCAATTGAACCAGCGGAGCTGCCCTGGCTGCGTTCAGACGCTTGCCGGGACCTGTTCCGGTTTGTATTATTGGGCATGTTGTAGATAACCTCCAATGTCGATCAGATTTCAAATTGTTTTCATCATATCATTATTTCAAGTCGATGAACAGCACATTATCGCTGATCAACCACAATGTCGCAAGTTGCCTCTTGCCAATACCCTGTTTGCGTGATAAAATGCCTAAGTGCCAAAATTTCTGACAGAAGACAAGGCAGGAGGTGAAACACAATGCCGAATATCAAGTCAGCAATCAAGCGGGTCTCTGTAACTGAGAAAAAGACCGCTGTCAACAAGACCAAAAAGAGCGAAATCCGCACTTCCTTGAAAAAGGCCCGGAATGCCGTGGCTACTTCTGCGGAAAATGCTGGTGAACTGCTTCGCGATACCCAGTCCGCGCTCGACAAAGCTGCTGCCAAGGGCTACCTGCACAAGAACAATGTCGCACGCAAACAGTCCAAACTGGCCAAAGCTGCGAACAAGCAATAACGGGTAACAAGGAACGAGTAACAGGTAACAAATAACAAGTGTTGCTAATTTAGCTCCTCTTGATTTAATTCATGAGGAGCTTTTTGTTGCATCTACGGCATACCTGTTTGGGTGAAAGGTGAAATGTGAACCCGAGCGGAGCTCGGGGGTGAAAAGTGAAAAGTGAAAAGTGGAAGGTTGCGGCTTCGCTGCATACGGAAATTTCGCGGAGCGACACCCTTCACTCTTCACCCTTCACCTTTCACTTAACTTGTTACTTGATCCGTAACGCATGATAAATCTTTTTCCCTTTGCGTACGATTGCTTCGCCATCAACAAAGTCCTTGTCACTAATCTGGTAATTGATATCGGTGACTGGCTGGTTGTTGAGATAGATGCCGTTTTGCTGAATCAGGCGACGCCCCTCACCTTTGGAGGGTATGAGCTTGGCTGCGGCTAAAACATCGAGCAAGGCAAGACCTTTGCTTAATTGACCGGCATCGACCAGTGTGCTGGGCATGGTGTCAGAACGGCCGGCATTGCCGAAGAGGTCTTCAGCTTGCTGACGAGCCTGGTCTGCCGCTGCTGAACCGTGCACGATGCTCGTGACTTCGAAGGCGAGTTTCTTTTTTGCCTCGTTGATTGCTGAATCAGTCAGACGGGCATACTCGCTGATTTCATCCATGCTGAGGAAGGTCAGCAGTTTCATGCAGTTGATCACATCGGCGTCATCAATGTTGCGCCAGTATTGATAGAACTCGAACGGTGTTGTTTTTGCAGGATCAAGCCAGACAGCGCCTTTGGCTGTTTTGCCCATTTTCGTGCCGGCGCTGGTGGTCAGCAGCCTGAAGGTCATGCCGAAAGCTTCGCCTTGATCTTTGCGGCGGACGAGCTCGACACCAGCCAGAATATTTGACCATTGGTCGTCGCCGCCGAGCTGCATCTGGCAGTTGTAACGGCGGTCNNTTTTTCCAGACGCTGGCGGTAACATTCGGCGGTCAGCATCCTGTTGACAGAAAACTGGGAGCCGATATCGCGTAAGAATTCAACATAATTGAGGTTGAGCAGCCAGTCGGCATTGTCAACCATGATGGCTTTGCCTTCACTGAAGTCGAGCAGAATTTTCATTTGCTCGCGAAAGCGATTGACATTGCTTTGGATGGTCTCGACAGTCAGGACCTGACGCAGGTCAGAGCGGCCTGACGGATCGCCGACCATGCCGGTGCCGCCGCCCAACAAGGCGATCGGCCGGTGGCCGGCCCGCTGCAAGTGGGCCATGACAATCATCTGGACGAAATGGCCGACATGCAGGCTGTCAGCTGTCGGGTCGAATCCGATATAAAAAGTTGCGCCAGGCTTGGCCAGCAGCTTGCGGACTTCCTCTTCATGGGTGACTTGGGCCAGATATCCTCTTTCGACTAAGGTGTCAAAAACATTTTCTGCCATACTACTAAC
>DMJC01000186.1 GCA_003451915.1 Clostridiales bacterium | reverse complement strand
CTATTGGCTGGCTTTGCAGCACTGGAGAATGATCCGGCAACCCGTGTCATCGTTCTCATTTCACGCCATCCGGGACCTTCAGCCTTACAAAAAGTGATCAACAGGATCAAAACCTGTGTCAAACCGGTGATCATCTGTTTCATGGGCTGTAGTCCATCAGAGATTAAACCTTCCGGCAAAGACTATGCTGCCAATCTGGAGGACGCCGCCCGTCTGGCACTGCAGTATGTCGGCAGCGGGCTGCCCGCCGCAGACCTGGCAGCACTCGGTGAAATTGCCCGCACCGAAGCTGCAGCAATGTCCGGAGAACAACGTTACCTGCGCGGACTGTTCTGTGGCGGGACTTTCAGCGAGGAAGCCTTGGTCACGCTGACGCCGATGCTTGGCGATATCTATTCCAACACACCGCTCGCTGAAAATCTGCGGCTGGCCCGGTCAACCGTCAGCACCAGACACAGTGTAATCGATTATGGCGATGAAGAGTTCACCATCGGCCGCCCGCACCCGGTTATCGACACCGAACCCCGAGGCCGCGGCATTCTGCGCGAAGCCGCAGATCCAGAAACTGCGGTTCTTCTGCTTGATTTTATCCTGGGACCGGCTGTCAACAGCGACCCGGCCGGATCGGTCATCGACCAGATCCGTCAGGCTAAACAGATTGTTCGCGATCGTGGCGGATATCTTTCAGTCGTCGCATCGGTCTGCGGCACCGAAGAAGATCCCCAGAGATTGTCTGTCCAGGAAGCCCTGCTGCGTGAAGAGGGTGTCATTGTGTGTGCTGATAACTATCAGGCGGCGCTGCTCGCCGGTGAAATCATCAAAGCCAGAAAGTGAGGTGCGGGTAAATGGAAAATCAGATCAATAAGTTATTTTCGAGCAAACTTGTGGTCATCAATGTCGGCCCGAAAATTTTTGGCGATGCAGTCCGGTTGCAGGGTGTCGATGTTTTGCAGGTCGATTGGAAGCCGTTGGCCGGTGGTGACCAGGAAATGATTGATCTGCTGGAATCACTGGGCGGTATCTGAAAACAGCTTTTTTTGCAGGAGGTAAGCATCATGAAGGTTTTGGTTCTGAATCTGGGGTCAACCAGTTTTAAATTCAAGCTGTTTGATTTCAGCCTGGGTGAGACAGCCCAGGCTGCCGGCAGTGTCGAAAATATCGGCAGCGCGAAATCAGCCTATAAAATCAAGTTGGCGGGCCATACGGAAAGCGGCGAATTCCGATGCCCTGAACATGGCGATGCCCTGGATCTGTGTATGAATGTACTGATCCGGAATAATGTCATTTCTTCGATCGCCGATGTCGACGCCACCGGTTATAAAGCCGTCCATGGCGGGCCGATCAGCGGCGCGCGACTGGTTGATGACGAGCTGCTGAAGGTGATGGACAGTTTTGCACTGTTTGCACCGGCCCACAACCCTGTTTATGCCAAAACCATGCGCGCGGTCCGTGAAAGGTACCCCGATCTGCCGCAAGTCGCCTATTTTGAGACATCCTTCCATGCCACGATGCCCGAATACCGGGCAATCTATGGTGTGCCCTATGAATGGGTCGCCGATTACGGCATCCGCCGTTATGGCTTCCATGGATCCAGCCACAGCTATATTGCCTGGAAAATGCAGCAGCTGCAGCCGGCTGCCCGCCGGATCGTCTCGATCCATCTGGGCGGGTCATCGTCGCTCTGTGCGATCAAGGACGGTCTGAGCATCGCGGAGAGCATGGGTGCCACGCCCCAGTCAGGCCTTTTCCACAACAACCGGGTCGGTGATTTCGACGTCTTTTGCATCCCCGACCTGATCAAGTCTTATCATGGAGACACCGATGAAGTATTCCGGCAATTATCCACGCAAGGCGGCTTCCTGGGGATCAGCGGCGTCAGCAATGACCTGCGCGATGTCCTCCAGGCCCGCCGCGAGGGCAATCCGCGCGCTGACCTGGCTGTGCGGGCTTTTGCCGACAATATCGTCGGGTACATCGGCATGTTTGCGGCTTATCTGAATGGCCTGGATGCCCTGGTCTTTACCGGCGGCATCGGCCAGCACAGTGCTGAAGTCCGTGAACTGGTCTGCGGGGAACTGGGCTGGCTGTCTGTCGACCTCGATCCGGCTAAGAATGCAGACGGCAATCTGGAACGGCTCGATTCCGAAAACAGCAAAGTTTCGATCTGGGCGCTGGAAACCAATGAAGAGATCATGGTCGCCCGGCAGGCCAAAAAGCTGATTGAATCACGATAACAGGAGGCAATTTATGCGCGAAATCAAAAAGGTCATGACCGTTCTATTCTATGAAGAAAAATACATGAAGCGGATACGGGACATGTTTTATCCGGCCGAAGTCGTGTCATTGTCCATGCGCGACAATGAAGGTATCATCGAAGCCTTGAAAACAGCCGATGTTGCCGTCATTTTCGGTGACCCGGATGATCGCTACCTGCAGGCGCCCAACCTGAAATGGATTCATTGCGGGCATGCCGGCCTCAATCGTTTTGCCAAGAAAGAGGTTTTTGAAAAGGGCCTGATCATAACCAGCTCGGCCGGACGATCTGCCCCGGCTTTGGCTGAGCACATCATCATTTTCATTCTGGCCCACAGCTATCGCTTTGACAGATTTCTCGAAGCACAGCGCAATCATGTCTGGGGTTTTGCCGGCATGGATCAGCTCCGGGGCGCCTGTGGCAAGACGCTCGGCATTCTGGGCATGGGCAACAATGGCATTGAATTAGCCAAACGCGCCAAAGCCCTGGACATGAAAGTCATGGCCTTTGACGCCAAGGAAGAGAAACCGGCCAATGTCGACGAGTTTTACAGTTCGGCCAAGGGAGACAATATCGACGAAATTCTCAAAAACTGTGACTATCTTGCCCTTTGTCTGCCGTTGACCAACAAAACCTACCACCTGATTTCAGAACGTGAATTTAAGCTGATGAAACCCTCAGCCTGCATCATCAATATGGCGCGCGGCTCGATCATTGATGAAAAGGCCATGATCAAAGCTTTGAAAGAAGGCTGGATCGACGGGGCCGGGCTAGACGTCTTTGAAGAGGAACCGCTGCCCAAAGACAGCGAATTGTGGGATCTGCCCAATGTGTTCATCACACCGCATACCACACCGCAAGCCCCTGACCGGACAGAAAAAGTGCTCGACATTCTGGAAAAAAACATGCACAGCTATCAAAACGAGGAGCCGATGATCAATCAACTGACGGAGGCGGACATATTCGATGTCGTGCCTTCGGTCAGCCTTGAAGAGGCCTACAGAAAATATCAGAACAGCAAATAAGCAGGAGAGCCGGCATGTCGATGAACGACCAGCAGACAGAAGATTTTAATCTGCTCGACAATTCCATCAATGATAATTGGGATATTGAACGTGTGCTTTTGGAAAAAGTCCGTACAGGTGATTCTGATATTTCCGGGATTATCAAAAAGGCAGGCATAACCAACAATCTGTATTATGATGATAAAAACCTTGAACTGCACAGATTGAATATCCACATCTTGCTGACATTGGTTTCCCGGGCAGCAGCCGAGGGCGGCATGCCCCGTAAATCTGCATTTTCTTTATGTACAGAATTCCGCAGCAAACTGAATCAATGCAGTTCAACCAATGAAATAACGGCATTGAGCCAGGAAATGCTCATGGAATATATCCTGAATGTCAGACAGTCCAAAAAACCTGCATCTTGTTCAGTACCGATCAGAAAGTGCTGCGAGTACATCAACCGGCATCTCAGTGAAAAGCTGACCTTGGAATCCCTGGCCAGGCTGGCCGGCTATACTGAATTTTATCTGTCCAGGAAATTTGGCCAGGAGATGGGCTGCTCAATGATTGATTACATCCGGGACGCGCGGATCGAAAGAGCAAAATACCTGCTGATCAACTCCGGCAAAAGCATCGAGGATATCAGCACTGAGACAGGATTCAGTTCACGCAGTTACTTCACTTTGATTTTTCACAGACAAACCGGGAAAACACCCACGCAATTCAGAAGATCAGAAACAAAAATAGCTTAAATCCAGGAGGGATGAACATGAAAATCGGATTAATAGGATTGGGGATCATGGGTAAACCCATGGCCAAAAACATTTTAAAAGGCGGCTATCAGGACTTGATGGTCAGTGACCTGAATCAGCAGTCGGTCCAGGAACTCGTCGATTGTGGCGCTGTCTCCGGTACCAATGCTGAAATCGGGTCAAGCTGTGATGTGGTCATGACCATGCTGCCGAATTCACCCCATGTCAAAGCGGTGATGCTGGGTGCAAGTGGTGTTGCCAGCTATATGAAGGCTGGCCAGGTCTTTATCGACATGAGCTCGATCAATCCGGTTGCCAGCCAGGAAATTGCCGCTGAACTGGCCAAGATTGGTGTGGATATGCTGGATGCACCGGTTTCAGGCGGTGAGCCCAAAGCGATTGACGCAACCTTGAGCTTTATGGTCGGTGGTCGCCAGGACGTTTTTGAGCGTTTCAAACCCTTACTGGCAACCATGGGTGCATCGGTGGTCCGCTGCGGTGACATCGGCGCAGGCAACACGACCAAACTGGCCAATCAGATCATCGTAGCCTGCAACATCCAGGCTTTGGCCGAAGCCTTGACCCTGGCCCAGAAGGCCGGTGTTGACCCGCAGCTGGTTTTTGAGGCAATCAAAGGCGGCCTGGCCGGATCGACCGTCATGAACGCCAAAGCGCCGATGATGATCGCCGGCAACGACAAACCAGGATTCAAGATTGACCTGCATATCAAAGATCTCAACAATGCGCTGGATTGCGCGCATGCAGTCGGGGCAATCGTGCCGATGACTGCCAATGTCCAGGAGATCCTGCAATACCTGCACAACAATGGCTGCGGCAATGACGATCATTCAGCCATTGCCAAATATTACGAAAAACTGACCGGTATCCAGATCGGACGCTAAACAGCACCGATGAACAGCTGTGAAGCCTGGCTGACACCTTTCTTTACCGATGCTGATTTGCGCCTCGGTTATTTGCACAGCAAATTCAGCCGTGCGATCAATTTCTCAGTGCCGGCAGCTGCTGGCCCGGACAGGCTTTTGACGCTTATGCGAGCAGGCTTGCCGGCAATCCCTGACAGCCTGATGCTGCCCGATAGTGTTTTTGCACAGGTGCATCGGCTGCCAATCCAGACAGAAATTGTTTGCCGGGGATTATCGTTTGAAGTTCCGGATGCGGGAATCCGATTACAGGTCCCGATGAATCAAATCGGGCAGTGCAGCTTGAAAAGCCGGCACGAGGAGATAACCGGACAGCACCAGCTGAATTTTGATAATTTCAGATCAGCTTATCGGCAATTTATTGCTCAGAACAGGTTTCAGTTTGGATTTGCATCAAACCCGAATCTGGCGGAAATTTCAAGGCTCGCGTTGACAGGGCAGTCTGAAGCGTTAAAAAATACAATGGCTAAGATCATCGGCCTGGGCCAGGGGCTGACACCTGCCTGTGATGATGCCTTGATCGGCATCCTGGCGATGTTGACTTGCGTAAAGTGCAGCATAACCAGCCTGATCAGCGAGGACGACTGGCTTAGGCTGATCCATAGCCGCACAACTGATATTTCCATCAAATATTTACGTTGTGCCTATGCTGGTTATTTTTCCGAACCAATCGTCCAGCTGGCTGACCAGCTTTTTTCGGCTCAGCCGCAAAACTGGCAGCCCTTATTTGAATTATTCAGCAAGATCGGCGGAAGTTCAGGCCTGGATATGCTATATGGCATTGATCTGACTGTGAATGCATTAATGACAACTGCCAGACAGGATGGTAAACCATGAGAAATCTGATTCTTTTCAATGATAACTGGTGCTATGTCAAGACCGCAGCCGATGCGGACGAAGCCATCAAGTCATCTGGCGTTGCCATCGATCTGCCGCACACCTGGAACAATCTCGATGGCCAGGATGGCGGTAATGACTATTATCGCGGAACTTGCTGGTATGTCAAAAAATTTGCCAGACCAGAATTTAAGGCTGGTGAACAGGTCTGGCTGGAATTCCGCGGTGTGGCGATGACGGCCGATGTTTATGTCAATGACCAGCTGATCGGTCACCATGAAGGTGGCTACTCGACCTTTCGGGTCAACTTGACCGATTATCTCCAGACGCAGAACACGCTTACCGTTTCGGCTGATAATAGCCGCAACCGCAAGGTCTACCCGCAGAAAGCCGATTTTACTTTTTACGGCGGTATATACCGGGATGTTTTTCTGATCATTGTTCCCCAAGAGCATTTTGCTTTGGACAACATGGGTGCGCCAGCACTGAAAGTGACTCCTGAAATTCAGGGCAGCTCGGCAAAAGTTTTACTGGAAGCCTGGACTGAGCATGTTGCTGATGGCCAGACAGTGCGTTTTGAAATTGATAATATCGGTATAGAGCAGGCTGTTGTCAATCAAGGTTATGCCACAGCATCTTTGACGATTGAAAATGTCCGCCGCTGGGACGGCCTGGCTGATCCGTTTCTGTATATGGCGAAAGCGAGCCTGCCGCAAAGCGGCGACCTGATCCAGCTCAACTTCGGCTGCCGGACCTTTCATGTCGATCCGCAGTTGGGCTTTTTCTTGAATGATCGAAGCTATCCACTTTGCGGTGCTGCCCGACATCAGGACCGGCCGGGTGTCGGCAATGCCATCAGCCGTGAAATGCAGGACGAAGATCTTTCGATCATGATGGAGATGGGATTGAATACAGTTCGATTGGCCCATTATCAGCACGATCAGTACTTTTATGATCTGTGTGACCGCAACGGCCTCATTGTCTGGGCAGAAATACCTTATATTACCGAGCATATGCCCGAAGCCCGTGCGAATACCATCAGCCAGATGACCGAGCTGATTGTTCAGAGCCAGCACCATCCGTCGATCGTCTGCTGGGGATTATCCAACGAGATTACAGCAGCTGGCGGGGTTAATGACGACCTGATCGAAAACCACAGGCTGCTTAATGACCTTTGCCATCAGCTTGATCCGACGCGCCTGACGACGATGGCTCATGCGTTTATGCTTGAACCCGAACACCCACTGGTCCGTTTGCCGGATGTCAGCTCCTATAACCTATATTACGGATGGTATCTGGGTACAGTAGACCACAATGACCAGTGGTTTAATGACTTTCACAGCAAGTTTCCGCAGGTCGCGATCGGTTTGGCCGAGTTTGGTGCTGACGCCAACCCGCAATATCAGAACAGTGCCCCGGCAAGAGGGGATACCAGTGAGAGTTATCAGGCCGTTTACCACGAGCATATGCTGGCCATGTGGCAGCAGCGTCCGTTTATCTGGGCCATGCATTGCTGGAATATGTTTGATTTTGCTGCCGATGGCCGGAATGAAGGCGGCAAACCTGGCCAGAACCAGAAAGGACTTGTCACTTTCGACCGGGCGATCCGGAAAGATGCCTATTATATCTTCAAAGCTTACCTCAGCCGTGAACCCTTCGTCCACATCTGCGGACGCCGCTATGTCGACCGGGCTGAAGCGGTTACAGAGATTAAGGTTTATTCCAATCAACCCTCGGTGACATTGTCAGTTGACGGTATTGTTTTCGGGACAAAGACGGCCGATAAGGTATTTTGTTTTCAAGTGCCGATTTCTGGTGACCATCAGATCAAAGCGGCCAGCGGCGACCTGGAAGATCAGATCACCATCCGTTTCGTCAGCGAGCCCAACAGCTCTTATCAGTGTGGCGGCGGTGAAGTCGTTAACTGGTTTGACAAGCCGGAGGAAATGAAGCGAGAGGGCTACTTCTCAATTTTCGATTCGATTCTTGAGCTGAAAAAAATACCGGAGGCCGCTGAGATCGTCACACTGACCATGGCGCAGGCCAAAAAATCATACGGAGAAGTATCTCATAATATCTATATGCCGGAATCGGTCCAGAGAATTATCGACGATACGCCGCTGATTACAGTCATCAGGCAAGCCAGCAAAGCCTTTGATGCAAGTCGGGTCCACGAGATCAACCATGCCTTGACCCAAATCAAAAAACCGGATTCACTCGGCTGATGCCTATGCTGATTGATGAAATCCTGATAAACTGTATAGATCTGCTGATTGGACGGTGATTCTGTTTGCTGAAATATATCCGCCAATTGACCATTATACTGGTCTTCACACTGGCTGGTGAGCTGTTGAACCGGCTGATACCCCTGCCAGTGCCCGCTTCAATCTATGGACTGCTGCTGATGTTCGGGGCACTGGCTGCCGGCCTGTTGAATGTCCAGGCTATCCGCGAAACCGCACTTTTCCTGATCGCGATCATGCCCATTCTGTTTGTAGCTCCATTTGTCAATCTTCTCGACATCTGGCCGATTGTTGAGCCCTTTCTGCTGCCGGTCAGCCTGCTGATCATCATATCAACCTTATTGACATTCGGCGTTTCCGGCCTGATCACACAGTCAATCATCAAGTTGAAATCAGGTGGTGGCAAGCATGAGTGACTTTCTGACTGGCAGTTCCGTTTTTGCTGTTATTCTGACGCTGGCTGCGTACCAGGTTGGATTGTTTTTACAGAAGAAATGGCGATCACCCCTGTGCAATCCAATACTAATAGCTGTCATTTTAGTCATGATCACCCTGCTGATCTTTGATGTGCCGAACACCAGCTACCAAAAAGGCAGCGTCTACCTGAACTACCTGCTGACTCCGGCGACGATCTGCCTGGCTGTCCCGCTCTACCAGCAGATTCAGATTTTGCGCCGCCACTGGCTTGCGATTCTGCTGGGCATCCTGGCCGGCAGTCTGACCTGTCTCGTGATGATCATCGTATTCGCCGGTATTTTCCGTTTTGACCACACGCTCTTTGTCTCGCTCTTACCGAAAAGTGTAACGACTGCAATGGGTATGGCGCTGAGTGAACAAGCCGGCGGGATCGGAGCAATCACTACGGCGGCAATCATTGTGACTGGCATTCTCGGCAGCCTGGCCGGGCTGCCATTAGCCAGATTACTGAAGATTGACCAGCCGATTGCCATGGGTGTTGCCTTTGGCACATCAGCTCATGTTATCGGCACGGCCAAGGCCAATGAAAGCAGTGAACTGGCCGGTGCGGTCAGCAGTTTGTCACTCGTGATTGCCGGTATATTGACGGCAATTGTCTTTCCGCTGCTGGTACAAATTTATTGACCCCAATATTTAGGATTAACCACAATTGTTGAAAGAATTACACAAAAGAAATGCTAATATTACCGATTTTGTTCTAATGGATAACCTATAAACAAGATAAAATGATCTCATGAAAACATTATTGCTATATAGATCAATTTATTGTTTTTCAGGAGGATGAATATGCGAAAATCAAACTTCATGACTAAACGCATTATTGCCTTGTCGGTCGTTCTGGTGATCTTGCTG
>DMJC01000241.1 GCA_003451915.1 Clostridiales bacterium | reverse complement strand
TTTCTGCCGGACAAGGCCATCGACCTGCTCGACGAATCTGGTTCCAGCGCCAATCTCAGTGATACAACGCTGATCCGGCTCGGCCAGTGCCGCGAAACCCTTGAGATGCTTAAAAAGGAACAGGATGACCTGGAGAGCCGCATTGCCAGCAGCCCGGAAGATGTTCATCTTTACGAAAAACAGGCTGAACTGCGCTCGCGACTTTTACGGGCCGAAAATGAATTACAGCTTCTGGAAGCTCAAAATCAGCCTACCCGGATCACCACTGAAGATATAGCTCGCGTTGTTGAAATGTGGACAGGTATTCCAGTTCAGCGGATCAGCGAAAGCGAAACCGAAAAGCTGCTGCATCTCGAAGAACGGCTGCACCAGCGCCTGATCGGACAGGAAGAGGCAGTTTCAGCCCTGTCCCGCGCCATCCGCCGCAACCGCGCCGGCTTCGGCAAAAAACATAAACCGGCATCCTTCATATTTGTCGGCCCGACCGGCGTCGGCAAGACCGAACTGGTCAAGGCCGTCGCCGAAGCCATGTTCGAGTCTGAGGATGCCATGGTTCGTCTCGACATGTCTGAATTTATGGAACCGCACACAGTCAGCAAGCTGATCGGTTCACCACCAGGTTATGTCGGCTACGATGACGGCGGCCAGCTGACCGAAAAAATCCGCCGCAAGCCTTACAGCGTCATCCTGCTTGACGAGATCGAAAAGGCCCACGCAGATGTCTTCAACATCCTGCTGCAGATTCTGGATGACGGCCGTCTGACCGACAGCCACGGCCGCCTGGTCAATTTTGAAAACACAATCATCATCATGACATCCAATGCGGGCACGACGCTCAAAGCCAATGCTTTCGGCTTTGGTGCCGAAGGCTATGTCGCTTTGGAAAGCCGTGTCCAGACAGTTCTTAAAGAGATGTTCCGGCCGGAATTCCTCAACCGCGTTGACGAAATCATCGTCTTCAAAGAGCTCACCCGCGAAGAAATCAGAAAAATCGTCGACCTGATGCTGCACGATGTCATCGGTCAGCTCAAAAATAAAGGCTTGACCTTTGTGGTTACCGATGCAGTCAAGGATCATCTGGCCAGCAAAGGCTACGATCCCAAATATGGCGCCCGTCCGCTGCGTAAAACAATCCAGCGGCTGCTCGAGGACCCGCTCTCCGATCTGGTCCTGTCCGGTAAACTGCAGGACAAGACGGGCATTTCAGCTGACCTCAAGGAAGATAAGATTGTGTTTGATTCCTTGTAAGGAGTGAAAAGTGAAGAGTGAAAGGTGAAGGGTGAAGGATTTGTGCCGAAGGCGCACTTATCACCTTTCACTTTTCACCTTTCACCATTAAGTCCGATAGCTGCCATTGATCCTGACGTAGTCATAAGAAAAATCACAGGTCCACATCCGGTCGCTGGCGACGCCTTCGCTCAGTTCGATGCGGATGAGGATGTCTTTTTGCTGGAGAATCTGCTTGGCGAGTACCTCGTCAAAGAGCAGGGCACAGCCTTTTTCGCAGACTTTGAGATTGCCTAGATAGATGTCGCAGCCGTCGGGATTGAAATCGGCACCGGAATAGCCGGCAGCCGTCAGAACACGCCCCCAGTTGGCATCTTCACCGAAAATCGCTGTCTTGACCAGTGGCGATTTGGCGACGGCCAGGACGATTTTATAAGCGTCATCGCTGCTGGCTGCTCCGTTGACCTGGACTTCGACCAGCTTGGTTGCACCTTCACCGTCGCGGGCAATCAGCCGGGACAGCTCGGTGCTGACCAGCTCAATGGCCTGGGCAAGCAGATGTGTTCCGTCGGATGTTTGTGTCAGCAGGGTATTTCCGGCTGCGCCGTTGGCGAGCACGATGACCATATCGCAGACACTGGTGTCACCATCGACCGATACCCGGTTGAATGTTTTATTGACGGCTGCTGTGAGAGATTGCTGCAAGACAGCAGGCTCAACTGCACAGTCGGTGGTGATCACACTGATCATAGTGGCCATGTTGGGATGAATCATGCCGGAGCCTTTGGCCATGCCGGCCACTGTGATCTCCCGGCCATCCAGCTGAAAACGGACTACGCGTTCTTTAGGGATCAGGTCGGTGGTCATGATTGCACGTTCGGCGAGATGGGCGGACTCATCCGATTCAGCGAGGCTCGCATAGGCAGCGTCGATACCGCTGCTGACTGCATTCATGTCCAGACGTTTGCCAATGACACCTGTCGAGCCGGTCAAGACCTGCTCAATCGGGCAGCCTATGCGATGGGCAACCAGGGCAGCCATGGTGCGGGCATCATCCAGACCGGGCTGGCCGACACAGGCGTTGGCGTTGCCGCTGTTTATAACGACAGCGCGGGCAAGGCCATTTCGGATATGCTCACGGGCCAGCTGCAGGGAGTGGCCTTTGACGACATTACGGGTAAAGACACCAGCTACACTGGCAGGCCGGTCACTGGCAATCAGAGCCAGGTCAGGCTGCCCGTTTTTCTTGAGGCCACAGGCGACACCAGCAGCATAGAAACCTTGGGGTGCGGTGATGCCGCCATCGATGATCTTCATCTTACATCACTCCATTCTTTCCACTAAATTAACATCAAAGGCCGTTCCATGCAAGAGAAAATGAAGGTATAATGAATAGAGTTGAACAACACTTGGCCTCTGAAATGACAACATGAATTTTTAACACAGCATAATGGAGGAAAATGTCATGTGGACTCGCAGTGTTCTCAAAGAAAATGCCAAAAATAATCTTCGGGGCAAATATTGGACAGCTTTTGCCGTTGCGCTGATCGTCAGGATTCTGGGCAGCGGTTCATCTGGCTGGGGTGTATCCGGCACAGGCTGGAAAATGGACAGCAATCAGGGTGACTGGGATTTTTTCAATAGCCAGTGGCTGCTGATCATCATACTCATCATTATTGTTGTTTTCATATTGGCAATGGCCTTTACGATTTTTGTCAGCAATCTTGTGACAGTCGGCGGCAACCGCTGGTTTTCGCGCAACCGTGAATCGGCAGCCACACCTTCGGTAGGGATGGTTTTCAGCCTGTTTAAAAGTGGCAGCTATCTGAAAACTGCCGGCAGCATGCTCTGGATGGAGCTGTTCCTGTTTTTATGGAGCTTGCTGCCCTTGATCCCATTGATTGCCGGAGCAGCTGTCCTGGCGGGAGTGCCAGGTTTGACCGAGGAGATATACAATCTTTTCAGGCAGCAGGATTTTGACAGATTTAAAAACTGGTTAGCATCGCTTGAACCCGGCCTGACCCTGAGCCTTTCCGTTTTACCGCTGCTGTCGGCACTGCTGTCGATACCTTACATCATCAAGTCATACAGCTATAGGATGACTCCCTGGATATTGGCGGATAATCCACAGATCGGCTATCGGCGCGCCCTGCGCCTGTCCATGAAAATGACCCGCGGCAGCAAATGGACGATGTTTGTGCTTGACCTGTCTTTCCTCGGCTGGCGGATTCTGGGTGCCCTGGCCTGCGGTATCGGCGTTCTGTTCGTTACCCCCTATATCATGGCCACACATGCTGAGCTATACGCCACACTTCGCCAGTACAGCGTGGCTGCCGGATCGTGTACAATGGAAGAGTTGGGCTTCATTCCGGTTAATCCGCAAATGCCGCAGACTTTCTGATACTAAAACACAAGCATGAGGTGAAAGAGCAATGTGGACGCGCAATGAACTGAAGAGCGACGCCAAAAGAGCTCTGACCGGCAAGTACTGGACAGCGTTTACTGCTGTTCTCATCGTGTCCGCTGTTGAGCTGGTGGGTGGCTCACTGTCAGCCGTGATTCCTTTTGGCCCGCTCGCCATGTCCTTTCTGGTGATGACTGTACTTTATGTCGGCCTATACCGCTGGTTTTCACGCAGCCGGGAAGCCGCAGCAATACCTGGTGTCGAGCAGCTCTTTATTTTATTCAAAAATGAGACCTGGTCCAAAACAGTCAGCGGTATGC
>DMJC01000264.1 GCA_003451915.1 Clostridiales bacterium | reverse complement strand
GAACAGCTCAGTTTGTTTAACGAAGCCGAGGCACTGGCGGATGAAAAGGCTGAGGAACCGACAGTCGAGGAGATCACCTACACCCGCCGCAAACAGAAAGCAACCAAAGAAGAAAATCTCGAGGACCTGGTGACTGAAGTCGTCGAGCATGAGCTGACCGGTGACGAACTGGCCTGCCCGCAGTGCGACGAAACCATGCAGGAAGTCAAGGTTGAAGTTCGTTATGAAATCAAGATCATCCCGGCCAAAGTGGAAGTCATTAAACATCGCCAGCATATTTACGCCTGTGCCAACTGTGAAGCCAACGATATAAAGACTCCATTCAAATCAGGCCAAGGATATGAGCCGTTTCTGCCGAAAAGCTCAGCCAGTGCGGAGACTGTCGCCTGGCTTGTGGACCAGAAATACAATCTGGGTTTGCCGCTTTACCGGCTGGAACAGGCGATCCGGCAGCAGATGGGCTTGAACCTGAGCCGCCAGACGACCAGCAACTGGATCCTGAAGACGGCTGAGCTGTTTATTGAACCGATGGTTGCCGAGATGAGGCGATGTCTATTATTGCAGAAATATTTACATGCTGATGAAACGCGGGTCCAGGTGTTGAACGAGCCGGGCCGATCGGCCGAGCAGAAATCCTACATGTGGCTGTACCGGACCGGCCGTGGTTCGCCGCCGATTGTTCTATATGACTACCAGACCACCCGGGCCTCGAAACATCCAGTGAAATTTCTCGAGGGTTTTTCAGGTACCCTTCAGGTCGACGGTTATGGCGGTTATGACCAGCTGCGGCCGAAAGTGCGGCTGGCAGGCTGCTGGACTCATTCGCGGCGCAAGTTCACCGAAGTTCTGGATGCATTGCCGAAAGGTGCGGACAGAACCGGTTCGCTGGCAGCTGTTGCGCTGAAAATGATCGCCGAACTGTATGCAGTGGAGTCAAAACTGAAAGACACCTGGGGTGAAGAACTGACCACTGAAGTTCTGAAGGCTATTGCCAAAGAGCGGCAGGAGAAAAGTGTCGAAATCTGTGACCGCTATTTTCAGTTCTGCAGGGATAACAAAAACCGCACGACCGGCAAGCTGCGCGAGGCGATTGCTTACAGCCTGAACGAAGAACAAAAACTTCGCCATTTTCTTATAGATCCCGCCTGCGAGATCGATAATAACCGGGCGGAACGTTCGGTCAAACCGTTTGTGATGGGCCGCAAGGCATGGTTATTCTCGAACACACCGCGGGGTGCTGAAGGCAGTGCTTTGCTGTACAGCCTGGTCGTCACTGCCAAAGAAAATAAGCTCAAGGTCTACGACTATCTTGTTTACTTATTCAAACGAATCCCGGCCGGCGGCTTCGTTAATCCGGATGACTGGACTGCTCTGATGCCCTGGTCAACAAGCTTGCCTGAGGAACTCCGTGTCAAGAGCAGTTCCAAGATGTGATTTTTTGACGCTTACACCACTATAACATTTGAACTCATACATAGACAGCCTGGTGACAGCTCCACAGTTGAATCAGACGAAGGCATAATTTACAATGAATCCGTAGATCAATTTTGATTCGGAGGTGCCCCGCCATGCCTGAGCAGAAAATGCAGAAATTTGCCTGGAGAGCCCGTATTGTTCCAGGATCTGAAGCTGAGTATATCCGTCGCCACGATGAAATCTGGCCGGAAATGACCGCCGTTCTCAACGAAGCCGGTATCCACAATTATTCGATCTGGCTGTCAGGCCTCGACCTGTTCGGTTATTACGAATGTGCCGATATTGACCTTGCGACCCGTGTCCAGGGCAGCAGTCTGGTGGTCGCCCGCTGGAACGAGTACATGAAAGACATCCTGATCATGGACTTTGATCCGGAGACCGGCACGACACCGCCACTGAAACAGGTTTTCGAACATCGCTGAAGACTTCTCAAACAGATTATTCTTTAATACCGAGCGTATCGTCAAAAGCCATACCGGCATCGATGTAATTTCGTCGACGCGTTTTCTGGTCTTTGGCCAGCGTCTGTTTGGCAAAGTTCAACACCGCTTCGGCCTTTTCAATCGGCAGAACAATAACGCCGTCATCATCCGCACAGATAATATCTCCGGGGCGGACCTTGACGCCAGCACAGCTGATGGTCTGACCGGCACCCTTGCGGATGTCGTCGATTGGTTTTAGTCGAGGCCAAAGATGAAGACAAGTCCGGCATGTACCCCAGATCTTGACACCCTCGCGTTTGATTTCCTCGCTGTCACGGATACCGCCATCAATGATAATCCCGAGAGCGCCCATATTACTGACAGCCATTGAGTTATCGGATCCCCAGAAGCCAAGTGGGGCGCCGCCGATATCAGTTACGATGATTTTACCTTGCACGGTGCTGAACATCTCCTGAAACCGTTCTAGTTGACCAGGCGGATCAATTTTACGCTGATACTCCTCCCAGTCACGGCAAGGTGGCTCGTTCTGAAATTCGACTTCTGCTTTCATGGTAAAAGCCGGCCCGCACAAGCAAGCTTCTTTGCTGCCAACGGCAAAAAGACCTTCGCGCAACGGCCGCATGTTCTGGTTCATCGCTTGATGGTAGAGGCCGTTGCCGTCGCATGCATCGCGTCCAGACAAGCGCGCAAGCGTGAAATGTCTTCGCGGATGCAGGCCAGGATATCGCCTGAAATGTAGATGCGCTCGCGTTCATGGATAAATGTTGTGCACCCCATATCATCCGCCGTATTAAAGATTGAGGTCCAATCGACAATGTTCAATTCCATCGGCCCCTGCGGCGATTCGGCATAAGCCTGGTTAGCCTGCAAGTGGTCGCGGGTGATGCCCAAATCATTCAACGGCAGCGGGCAGGTCATGCCCAGAGCTTCCGGGCCGATGACCCAGTTGCATGGCTTGACATGAAGTGATTCGATACGACCCGGCCACTTGCGCATCCAGGTTATAAGGTCAACGCCTGCGCACAGCGCCCAGCCGACATCGAGCTGAAGCATAACGGTGTCTGGCGTATTTTTAAGATACGTGTCGAGAACATAGTCGCCATGATCGATCCGGAATTCGTGAGTATGATTGTGGTAGATAACTTTCAGGTCATAGCGGCTGGCAATGGCAGCTTCTCGTTGCCCTTGCTCAGCTGCCCGCATAGCCATGTCATAAGTCCCGAACGCACCGGGGATGCCGCGATATCGAAAAGCCGGATCATCGCCGCGAATTGATTGGAAAAGGCTTTGCAGGCTGCGGGCTGTCTCGGTATTGATCATCGCCACTTCACCGATACCTCGCGCTTTAAGGAACTTAATATAATCCTCATTAACACGGCCATCTGCTTCATAAGGCAGCCGGGCGTGAACCAGCGCTAATCCACGCTATGCCGCGGCGTCAGCATACTTGGGTTTCAGCAGGCGATCAACCTCGATCCCGTCAAAACCCAGCTGACAGGCTTGATCAAGAAATTCATCATCAGACAGTCTGAGTGAATTCAGCGAATATGGCGTGATGTAAAGATTCCGCTTCATAATTCACCTGCACTTCTTAAAATTTATTGCATAACTAATAATACGTTAACACAACAAAGTGATTACC
>DMJC01000145.1 GCA_003451915.1 Clostridiales bacterium | reverse complement strand
AAGGATGATAAAGCCGAAGTCCGCAAAAAGTCCATTTCCGAACTCAATGACGAACTCGTCGCTTTGAAAGAGGAACTGTTCAAACTACGCTTCCAGCACGCGACCAACCAGCTCGAAAATCCGCAGAAGCTTGTCAGCGTTCGCCGCGACATCGCCCGGGTCAAGACAATCATCCGTGAGCGTGAGCTTCAGGGCATTAAAGAGTGAAGGAGGAACATGCCATGAGTGAAGACAGAAACCTTAGAAAGACACGTGTCGGTCTGGTCAGCAGAGACAAGATGGACAAAACAATTGTTGTGGCTGTCACGGAGCATGTCCGCCACCCGCTTTACAAGAAGATTGTCAAGCGGACCTACAAGCTCAAAGCCCACGATGAAAACAATGAATGCAAGCCCGGTGACAAAGTCAGAGTGATGGAAACCCGCCCGCTCAGCAAAGACAAACGCTGGCGCCTGGTTGAAATCATTGAAAAGGCGAAATAACGCTGCTGTCGGTTTTCGGGAAGGAGGAAGACTATGATCCAAGTACAAACTATCCTTAAGTCCGCCGACAACACGGGGGCCAAGGAATTGATGTGCATCAAGGTTCTCGGCGGGTCATGGCGTAAATTCGCCAACATTGGCGATGTCATCGTCTGCTCGGTCAGAGAAGCGACGCCTGGTGGCGTTGTCAAAAAGGGTGAAGTCGTGAAAGCTGTTATCGTCAGATCCAAGAAGGGTGTCCGCCGCACAGACTCATCCTACATCAAATTTGACGAGAATGCTGCGGTCATCATCAAGGAAGATAAGAATCCGCGCGGTACCCGCATCTTCGGGCCCATCGCCAGAGAGCTCAGAGACAAGGATTACATGAAGATCCTGTCACTGGCCCCAGAGGTTCTGTAAGGAGGGACATGCGCGATGTCGAAAGTACACGTTAAAAAAGA
The DNA here is from genome assembly GCA_003451915.1 of Clostridiales bacterium. GTDB lineage: Bacteria > Bacillota > Clostridia > Saccharofermentanales > UBA5734 > UBA8949. The sequence continues at coordinate 4,145 of DMJC01000145.1, read as the reverse complement.
CGATCTCGTCATGGTCATGACCGGGAAAGATACCGGTGAGACAGGCAAAGTTCTCCAGGTGCTGCCCGAAGAAGGCCGCGTCATCGTAGAGAACGTCAACATGGCCACCAAACACAAAAAACCGCGCGGGCGCGGACAGCAGGGCGGCATCATCCATCAGGAAGCTCCCATCTCGAGTTCAAATGTCATGCTGGTCTGCTCAAAGTGCAAACGTCCCAGCAAAACAGGCTCGCGAATCGAAAACGGCGCCAAAGTCCGCTTCTGCAAAGCTTGCGGCGAGACGCTCGACGTTCTCCGCGAGAAAAAGCAGTAATGGCGGCAAGGGAGGTATAAAAGACATGTCAAGACTGAAAGACAAATATACCAACGAGGCTGTTCCGGCGCTGCAGCAGACCTTCAACTACAAGTCGCCGATGCAGATCCCCAAGCTCGAGAAAATCGTGCTTAACATGGGCGTCGGCGAAGTCAAGGACAACCCCAAGGCGATTGAAAGCGCAGCCCGTGACATGAGCATCATTGCCGGTCAGAAAGCTGTCATCACCAAGGCGAAGAAGTCGGTTTCGGCATTCAAGCTGCGTGAAGGCATGAATATCGGCTGCAAGGTCACTCTGCGTGGCGAGAAAATGTACCAGTTTCTCGATAAACTGATCAACATCGCCCTGCCCCGCGTCCGTGACTTCCGCGGCGTCAATCCCAACTCATTTGACGGTCACGGAAATTACGCCATGGGTGCCAAAGAACAGCTGATTTTCCCGGAAATCGACTATGATAAAATCGACAAAATCCGCGGAATGGATATCATTATCGTAACAACGGCCGAAACCGACGAAGAAGCCAGAGAGCTTCTCAAACTGCTCGGCATGCCGTTCAGCAAGTAAGCGGGAGGAACGGGAAATGGCGAAAAAGTCAATGATTCTCAAACAGCAGAAAGCGCCGAAATTCAGTACGCGTGCATACAACCGCTGCAAGCTGTGCGGCCGGCCTCATGCTTACATCCGGAAATACGGCATCTGCCGCTTGTGCTTCAGGGAATTGGCCTACAAGGGTCAGATCCCCGGCATCCGCAAGGCCAGCTGGTAAGCACGGCGTCAGGAAGGAGGAAGTCAAATGCAGATTTCAGATACCATTGCAGATATGCTCACCAGAATCCGCAATGCCGGTACTGCCGGACATGCCAGCTGTGAGATTCCGGCATCGAATGTCAAGAAAGCTATCGCTCAGATTCTTCTCGAAGAAGGCTACATCAGCCGCGTCGAGATGATCGCTGACGACAAGCAAGGCAAGATTAAGATCACACTCAAGTATGCTGCGAAGAAACCGGTTATTTCCGGCATCAAGCGCATCTCACGCCCCGGTCTGAGGGTTTATGCCGATAAGGAGAACCTGCCGAAAGTACTCGGTGGTCTCGGTATCGCGATTGTTTCAACATCGCATGGCATCATGACCGAAAAGAAAGCTCGCAATGAAGGCATCGGCGGCGAAGTCCTCGCCTATGTCTGGTAACACAAAACAACTCTGAAAAGTGTGAGCCTGCTGAGGGCTCGCTCGCAATCTCAAGAGCAGGAGGAATGGACAATGTCCAGAATTGGTAAAATGCCGATTGAGATCCCAGCCGGGGTCGATGTCAAAATCGATGGCAGCACTGTGACGGTTAAAACCGGTCAGATGACTCTGACACAGGTTGTGCACAGCGATATGGCTGTTGCTGTCGAAGACAAGAAAATCATCGTCAGCCGTCCGAGCGACAGCAAGGAACACAAGGCCTTGCACGGCCTGACCCGCTCCCTGATCAACAATATGGTCGTGGGTGTGTCCAAAGGCTTCGCCAAGAATCTCGATATCAACGGTGTTGGTTTCAAGGCTCAGAAACAGGGCAACAAACTGGTGCTGAACCTGGGTTATTCCCACCCGATCGAAATGGTCGAGCCCGCCGGAATAACTCTCGAAGTTCCCGCCCCCAACAAAGTCATCGTCAAAGGGGCTGACAAGCAATTGGTTGGTGAAACTGCCGCCAAGATCCGCGCGTTCCGTCTGCCGGATGCATATAAGGGCAAAGGCGTCAAGTACGACTTTGAAGTCCTGAAGCTCAAGGAAGGCAAGACCGGAGCCAAAGGCGCCAAGGGTAAGAAATAAGGAAAGGGTGAGACGTCATGATCAGAAAGACTTGCAGTAATGAAATCCGCAAGAGAAAGCATCTCCGCGTCCGCAAGAAGATCAGCGGCACACCTGAGCGGCCACGGCTCTGCGTATTCCGCAGCAATTCGCATATCTATGCCCAGGTGATCGATGATCTGGCCGGCACAACGCTGGTCAGTGCTTCGACACTGGACAAGGAGATCAAAGAGAAGATTGAATTTGGTGGTAACATCGAGGGTGCGACAGAAGTCGGCAAGCTGGTCGCCCAGCGCGCACTGGCCCAGGGTATCGAAACCGTAGTGTTCGACCGCGGCGGTTACCTCTATCATGGCCGGGTCGCGGCTCTGGCCGCAGCAGCCCGTGAAGCCGGACTGAATTTCTAAGCAGGGAGGAAATGTCATGCGCATCGATCCGAGCACACTCGATTTGAAAGAGAAAGTCATCCACATCGGCCGTGTTTCCAAGACCGTCAAAGGCGGCCGCAATTTCCGTTTTGCCGCACTGGTCATCGTCGGTGACGAAAACGGCCATGTCGGCAAAGGACTCGGCAAAGCAGCCGAAATTCCCGATGCTATCCGTAAAGGCATCGAAGACGCCAAAAAGAATCTGATTGAGGTTCCGCTGGCTGACGCAACGATTCCGCACGAGACCATCGGCCAGTTCGGTGCCGGCAGAGTTTTGCTCAAGCCGGCTGTCGCCGGTACCGGCGTCATTGCCGGCGGCCCTGTTCGTGCCGTTCTTGAACTGGCCGGCGTTAAGGATATCCGCACCAAGTCGCTGGGTACCAACAATCCGAACAACATGGTCAACGCGACCATGGCCGGACTCAAAAATCTGATGTCGCCCGAACAGGTTGCCCGTCTTCGTGGCAAGCCTGTGGCCGATATTCTGTGACAGGAGGGCCCGCAAGTGTCTAAAGTTATCATTACTCAGATCAAGAGCACTAACAGCTCTAATAAAAACCACATCGCCACGATCAAAGCCCTTGGCCTGCATCGCATCGGCCAGGCTGTCGAGCACGAGGCGACACCCGCCATCATGGGCATGGTTCGCCGCGTCGCGCACCTGGTCCGTTGTGAAGAAGCTTAAGGAGGGGCCCAGTCATGAAAATCAATGAACTCAAATCGTCTCCTGGCGCCCGCCAGACTGCGTACCGCAAAGGCCGCGGTGTTGGTTCGGGCAACGGCAAGACTGCCGGCCGCGGCCATAAAGGCCAGAATGCACGTGCCGGCGGCGGTGTCCGTCCCGGTTTTGAGGGCGGCCAGATGCCTCTTTATCGCCGTCTGCCCAAACGTGGTTTTAACAACAAGCGTTTTGCTGCCAGCTACGTTGAAATCAACGTCAGTGATCTTGAGGTTTTCGAGAATGGTGCAGTCGTTGATGCTGCTGCACTTAAGGCTGCCGGCGTCGTCTCACTGCCCAAGGTCAATGACGGCATCAAAGTGCTTGGCAATGGCGAACTGACCAGGAAACTAACGGTCAAAGCCAACGCTTTCACAGCCGGAGCCAAAGAAAAAATCGAAAAGGCTGGAGGCGCGGCCGAGGAGGTATAAGCATGTCCGGTATGATCGATACCATCAAGAATGCTTTCAAAATTCCGGACCTTCGCAAGAAGCTGCTCTTTACGCTGTTCATGCTGGTGATTTACAGGATCGGCGTTGCCATCCCGGTTCCCGGCATTGATTCCGGCGCATTTGCCGATCTGATTTCCCGTTTCGGCCAGCTCGGCAGTTTTCTCGATATCATTTCCGGCGGCGCTTTTGCTCAGGTTTCCATTTTCTCCATGGGTATTACACCTTACGTCAACTCATCAATCATCATGCAGTTGCTGACTGTAGCGATTCCGGCACTGGAACGGCTGCAGAAAGAGGGAGATGAGGGCCGTAAAAAGATCCAGCAGTACGTCCGTTACCTGACCATCGGCCTTGCTTTGCTGCAAGCCGGCGCCTACTGGTATGCGACCCGCACTGCAACAGCCAGCACCCTGCCGCCATTCCTCAATGCCATCC
>DMJC01000292.1 GCA_003451915.1 Clostridiales bacterium | reverse complement strand
AAGTTATGCTGTGGCTGGACTGCGGATTGGCTGCATTTACTGTCTGGATCCTGATATCTTTCAGAAAATAGTCCAGACATCGGCTGTTCTCACGACTGCCGGCGGCATTTCTTCATTGTCGCAGATCGCCGGCCAAGCTTGTCTGGAGCAGTGTGACTATTGGCTGTATGCTTTTGTTCGATTCCTGCAGGGCAACCGCGACTATGCCTATGAGCGATTAGAGGCGATGCCAGGCATTACGGTTCACAAACCGCAGGCCACCTATCTGATTTTTCCCAATATTCAGCAGACCGGCCTTGATAGCGAGCAAATGGTTGATTATCTCAAACGAGAAGCCAAGCTTGCGTTGGTACCGGGTTCCGATCAGTTCTTTGGTCCCGGTTCAGCCGGCCATGTCCGGCTCTGCTTTGCAACAAGCCGGGAAATCCTGGCCGAGGGGCTCAATCGCCTGGAAACAGCTCTCAAACGTCTGTAATTTAAAAAGAGGAGGATATCAAATCTGAAAATGGGTAAAAGAACAAACCACACCAGGTCTCCTTGCCATAGAGCGCAGCAAAACAACCCTACTGCAGAGGGTTTGCAAATGGATAAAACGAGATAGCATTTACTCGACTAAATCATGAACCTTGACAACCGATTAACCCAAACGTTTAGTCAAATGAGCCAATTGGAGTTCTGGTGAAAGAATGTATGCAGGCTTGCGCAAAGATTCCTCATACATTTGGGGATTGAACAGTTCGTCGTTGGTCAGCATGACAAAAATCGCCGCCAGCGCGCATTGAACCATAACGGGCTTGATGTACGCACCGGCCCGGCTGATCTTAGTCGATTTTTTCTTGCCGGCAGTTGTTGTCCGAAAGCCACAGCGCAAGGCTTTTCAGATCTTTGGTGAAGGTGGAGAAACGTTGGGTTTTGTAGGTTGTGATACTTTTCTTGCCTGTAGCTGCAATGGTTGCCACCACACAGGCATTGACTACCCGACCCGGAATAAACAGGGAGTTGTTTATACAAAGATAAATCTTCGTGGTCTTAGCCACACTTATTTGTACTTGAGAGGTTGGGCGGCACATATAAAAGTGCGGTCTTCCCGCAGGAGACGCACTCACCTCCCCGTGCTCTGTAGTGTACCTGTGGGATCACCCAAATGATAACACGTCAGGCGCAACATTTTAATGGCTTTTTGTGCCTGAGCGAAGCGAAAGGATTGTTTATAATCATGAAAAAAGTCAAGGTGGCAGTCATTGGTTGTGGCGGCATCTGTAAAGCAACCTACATGAACAACATGGTTAACATGTTCGAAATTATCGATGTCGTCGGCGTCGCTGATAAAATCGATTCACGTGCGCAGTGGATCGCAGACCACTACAATGTCCGGAAAATGACTGTTGATGAAATCATGCAGGACAAAGAAATCGAAATTGTCGTCAATCTGACTTATCCGGAAGCGCATTTCGAAATAAGCAGCCTTGCCATGCGCAACGGCAAACATGTTTACTGTGAGAAAATGATGACGCCGACCTTTGCCGAAGCTAGTGAGCTGATGCGGATCATGGCTGAGAACAATGTGCTGTTGACGACGGCACCGGACACCTTTCTCGGCGCCTGGGAACAATCTGCCCGCAAATACCTCGATGAAGGGATCATCGGCCAGCCGGTCACGATCCATGCTCAGATGACCATGCGCTATCAGCCTGAATCGCCCTTTTTCGATACCAAGCCCAAACATTACTTTTTCCCATTGCATCACGGCGGCGGTTTTCCGTTCGATCTTTGCGGCTACTATCTCCATGAAATGATCAATCTTTTCGGTTCAATCAAGCGCGTCAGCGGTTTCGGCGGCAATATCAACCCGGTCCGCACTTTCACCAACCCGAAGCACCCCCGTTACAACGAGACATTTATTGTTGATACGCCAACAACCTTGATGGCTGCGCTGGAGTTTGAGAATGGCGTGCTTGGTACTTTCCACATCTCGTCGGACTCTTATATGAGCCAGAATTTTGTGGTAACCGGCACCGATGGCACACTTAACCTCGGTGACCCCAACATGTTCAACGGCCGGCTGCGGGTCACCCGCCCGGGCGCGGCGCCTGATTTTGAAGTGCTCCTGCCAGGCATGCAGCCGGGTAAAAACAGCATGTTGCGTGATGATGACGATGACGACAGGCAGCAGCTTGCCGAATACACCAAAGCCCAGACTGTCGAGCTGCCACTGCTGCACGGCTTCTACGAGTCCAGCCGCAGTGTCGGCCTGGCCGATATGTGCTACGCCTTGCGTAACGGTCGCCGCCCCCGCTGCCATGCCGACATCGGCTACCATTCGATCGAGGTCATCCATGGCATTCAGGAGTCCTGCATCAGCGGTAAAGTTTATGAAATGACCACCCGCTGTATACGCCCAGCCCCTCTGGCCGCATCAGCCTATCCGGTCACCGGCCAGGAACGGACCCTTGACGATTGATCAAGGCTGGTTACGTTTTGGTGTCTGGTTACGTTTTGGTGCCTGGCACCAAAACGTAACCA
>DMJC01000211.1 GCA_003451915.1 Clostridiales bacterium | reverse complement strand
CGCAGATGCTCAGATCACCTCGGCTAAAATCATCAGCCTTGATGCCGGCAAGATCACGACAGGATCGCTTGATGCGGCAAGAATCTCGGCCGGCAGCTTAACCGCAGACAAACTGGCCGCGAACACGATCACGGCAGACAGCGGCGTCATCGCGGATGCTGCCATCACCAGTGCCAAAATCGCCAGTCTGGACGCCAGCAAGATTACCGCTGGAATTCTGGATGCCGCGAGAATTGATGTAGGCAGTATAACAGTGGATAAACTGCATGCTCTGGCCAAGAACCTGGTCAACAATTACTCCCGAACCAGCGATCTGACCGGCTGGACAGCAACCGATGGCAGCATCGTGACCGATGCCACATTAAGTGCACCCGTGCACCGAGTTACGACCACAACTAACCGCCAGATATTATCCGACTATTTTGAGGTGGATCCAAGCAAAACATACAAGGTCACTTTGTCCATCAAGTGTGACAGTGCAGATGGCACGCGCTATTTTGGACTTCACGCGATCGACAAGGATGGTACCAGCATTTCGGTAATACCCTTTACAGTCAGCTCGCGGACATTCGGCGGAGCATCATCGAATTTTTACTTCTGGAGCAAAGGTGGAGCAACTGGCGGTTGGCTAAATCTGGAGGCATACATTCTGGGCCGTTATATCGACAACCAGTCAGACGTGCCAGAAGGTAAGGTTGTCACCAGTCATTGCCGTATGCCGGCAAACTGTCATCGAATTCGGCTTAGATACTTGAATTACGGTACTGCGGGAACAGCCAGGACATCGGACCACTTCAGTCCAACCGTAACGGCAGTCGATTCAGGGGCTATCCGAGCTGAGAATGTCATTGCAGGTCTTTTACAATCGGTCACTGGCAATTCATGGATCAGTCTGGACAACGGCCAGTTTTCATTCGGTAATGGTGCCTTGGCGTGGAACGGATCAAGCCTTTCTGCACAAGGAACGTTCGAGGCCGTATCCGGCACGTATCTCGCTAAGCTTGACGCGGGGGCTGTGAAGCTCTCCAACTCAGGAGTTGAGCTTGGTTATTTCTCGATTCAAACAGCAGGACCGACCGGGCCATGGATTACAGCAGCAGCCGGCGCGTCCAAGATTAACCTAGCCAAACTCGTAGGCACAGGTCTTTATACTGCCTATCAGATTGATTGGGGTACAACAGGTGGCACATCGGCAACACACCGTTTCTGGGGCACCGTTACGCTAAACGAGAATGCGCTTTACAGCGGAGCGATTGATTGTGGAGCGATCGCTGCTGATGGAGTCGTTTCTTGCTGGAGAGTTGAACCACATCTCGACAACAACGATCGGTGCGGTACGACGACTAAACGCTGGCAGGCAGTGCATGCTCTGGAAGGCTACTTCAATAAACTGACCATTGGGTCAAACACATGTTGGGCTGCTGGGTCAATGTCGCTAACGACAGCATCATGGGCCTCGGTATCCTTCGGAAAAACCTTCCCATCGGCACCGAGGGTGTTCGGGCAGTATACCCATGACTTCACCGGCGATATTGGGATGCTAAAGATCAGAAACATCACGACGACAGGTTTTCAAGCGACGATCGGTGGTTCTGGATTCTCCGGGATTGCCGCCAACTGGTTCGCTATTCTCGTATAGGAGGGAGTCTGATGGCATTACAAAAAACAATCACAGACGACAGAGGCATTACTGCAACCTATTTCCGTGTTGCGGCAATCATCGAGCAGTATTCGACAGACATACCGGTTATTACGGTGCAGTTATTGGGTTATGCTGATTCGACTTATCGGGACCGGGAAAAACTGGGAGGAGTCCAGAGTCTGGCAAACTCATTCAAGGAAGTGTACCTTTCAGCAAGCGATGAGCAGGGCTATGCCAGAGCGGACATTTACAAAAGGCTGGCAGCAGAAATACCGGAATTTATTGGATCAAAAGAGATTTAGGAGGATTTATGCGCTTTACAATCGACAAAACCATTTTAGAACAACTGCTCAATTACCTTGTCACAAAACCATATAACGAGGTGGCGCAGATGATCGCCAATGTCCAGCAGGACATCAAGGTTGTTGAAGAACTGACAGACCCAGTACCAGATTCAAATAGTTGATCAACAAGATCAGGATATTACGTAAGGGCCGTTAGCGGCTTTATTTTTTTGGAGGAAACACCATGTCGAAAAGGAAAACCAATCTCTCACTCGTCGGTCATGCCGTCGCTCGCCTGGGCACAGGGTATGTCTATGGCACCTATGGCGCTGTGCTGACCGAATCCCTGCTGACGGCCAAGCTGAAACAGTATCCGCTAAAGGTCACGCCCTATCTTTCTTTCATCCGCGCCAACTGGCTGGGTAAACCGGTCCAGGACTGTGTCGGCCTGATCAAAGGCCATTACTGGACCGATGATGACGGCAAGATTGTCTACAAACTGGATGGTCTGCCGGATGTGTCGGCCAATGGACTGTACAACACTGCCACTGAAAAAGGGGCGATTGCCATCCTGCCGGAGATCAAAGGCTTGATCGTCTCGAAAAACGGTCATGTCGGCATCTATATTGGCAACGGCGAGGTCATTGAGGCGCATGGCACCAAGTCGGGCGTCATCAAGACCAGGCTGACCAAGACGATCAATGAAACCGGCTGGACCCGATGGTTCAAGTGCCCGTACATCGATTATGTCGCTGAACCCGTGGCGAAGGCTCCCGATACCTATGTGGTTCAGCGCGGCGAATCGCTCTGGTCGATTGCGGATAAGCTGCTGGGCGACGGCAAACGGTACATTGAACTAGCCGAGCTCAATGGCATTGCTGCGCCCTACACGATTCATGTCGGTCAGGTGCTGTCGATTGATGGTACCAGACTGTACACGGTGAAAGCCGGCGACAGCCCGTGGCGGATTGCGCAGGAGTTGCTGGGTGATGGCAGGCGCTATGGTGAGATCGTGCAGCTCAATGGTCTGAAAGAGCCCTATACCATCTACACTGGTCAGATTTTGAAGATCCCGAGAAAGTGAGGAACGAAAATGAACAAAACACTTCTGATTAAAGATTCAGTGCTGGTGGCGCTCTCAGTGGCTGGTAGTTTCATGGCCAGAGTACTGGGAGGGTGGGATACAGCTTTGCAGACACTTGTTATCCTGATGGCGATCGACTACATCACCGGGATCCTGATCGCTGCCGTCTGGCAGAAGTCCAGCAAGTCAAAAACCGGCGCGCTCGAGTCACGTGCAGGATTCAAAGGTCTTGTCCGCAAAGGCTTGATTCTGCTGGTCGTGCTGATCGGTGTACAGCTGGACGCGATTCTTGGACTGCAGGCTTTCTGTCGTACGGCGAT
>DMJC01000054.1 GCA_003451915.1 Clostridiales bacterium | reverse complement strand
GCAGCAGACGATGTCCGTGACGAGCCTGGCCTGCGCAGCCGGGCAGTCCGTGCAGCTTTTAAAAGCAGCAGGCGGAAGGCAGCCCGGCGATATCCTGATTACGACCAGATTATTGCGGATGAATTGCGTAATCTGAGTATCGTTGAACAGGGTGAGCCGGATCTTGCAGCTGCTGATATATTCGGCAGGCTGCTCGAACGGATTTTCCAGATGGCAGCGCCCCAGGTAGTTGAGGACACAGCCGTCCAGTCAGCGATCGGCCTTTTCGGCCGTTACCTCGGCCAATGGATTTACCATCTGGATGCGATTGACGATTGGCAGGGTGACTGTGATAATGGTAGATGGAATCCGTACAGCCGGATGACCCGTGAACAAGCCCGGGCCAGTGCCGCGGAAACCATGACTTCGCTGGAACTCGAGATGGATCGCACGGCCGCACTGCTGCCCTATCAGCGTGACGGCGGCCTGTTGGCCAACATTGTCACTCAAGGTCTGCCGGCAACACGCGAACAGGTCTTTCGCGGCGAAAAACTTAACAGGCTTTAAACTGCTCCGGCAAAGCTGGCGCAGATGTAGAAAGGATACAGGACAACAGATTATGGCTAAATCACCTTATGAGGTGCTGGGCGTCAAACCAGGGGCAACACCGGACGAGATCAAGAAGGCTTACCGGACAATGGTCAAAAAATACCATCCGGATAACTATAAGGATCATCCGCTGGAAAATCTGGCCAAGGAGAAAATGCAGGAAATCAACGAGGCCTATGATCAGCTGACATCGGGCAACTATCAGCAGGGTCCGCGAACTTATTCCGGGTCACAAAGCGATTCAACACAGTATAATCAGCAAAACCAGCAGAGTCAGCAATGGCAGCAACAGTGGAACCAGTGGAATCAGAACCAGCGCAACGGTCCCTACTACCGCCAGGGTGGATCTAATTCCGCTGATATTTGTAACTCGCTAGGCTGCTTGTGCTGTGCCGACTCCTGCTGCGAATGCGCAGGCGGTGACCTCTGTGGCTGTTGCTGATTCTTCCGGCAATCGACGCCTGACCCGCCAGCTAAGCCTGGGGGGGATGCTGACGGCGATCATTCTTCTGATTCTGACAGCCAAATTATATCTGCCGACCGCTGACCTGGCTTTGCTGGCCCTGACTTCACTCGGTCTGGCCATCGCTGTCATCGAACTCGGCATCAAGCCTGCCCTTGTTGTTTATCTGGCAGCAGGCCTGCTGAGTCTGGCCTGGCCTGGCCTGGCTGCTGCTTTTCCATTTATTATCGTGACCGGCCCTTATCCGCTGATCCGTGCCTTGATCGACAAAAGGTCCGGACGGATCATGGCAATAATCCTCAAGCTGGTTGCCGGCAATATTCTGATTGCACTGGCTGCAGCCTTATTTGCCTGGCCTGATGTCGCCGCGCTCGCTGACCGGTACACGTTTTTCTGGATTTTGATGCCTTTCGCTGTGCAGGCTGGCCTGCTGATTTATGATTATGCGCTCAGTCTGCTGATCCAGTTCTACGTTGCGAGAGTGAAAAATGAAAAATGAAGGATGAAGAATGAAGGATGTAGGATGAAGGATGAAAGGTGAAGGATGAAGGATGAAAAATGAAGGATGAAAAATGAAGGGCGCTTCGCGCATGAAGAGCTCGCTGCACTCGTATGAAGGTAATGAAATCCTAGATACGCTGCGAAGCAGCAATTATCATGAGCCGAAGGCGCATCCTTCATCCTTCATTCTTCATCCTTCATCACTTGTTACTTGACTTGATTTTCTTTTCCAGAATTATCAGATGGATCAGCCGGGTCAGCCGGGTTGCACAGGCAATGACCTGCCAGAACAGGACGAGGATCAGCAGACAGCCGCAGATAACCAGTAAGATCGTCAGATTGCTGTTGCGCTGCAATTCGTTCAGGGCGTAATCGACGATTGAGATGCTGGACAGAATCTGGCGGTCAGGGACGACGTCGACAGCAATTTTTGTACCGTCGTAGAGCTCAAAAGTGACCTGGCCGACGGTCATGCTTCGTTGGATCGGCCGGCTGAAAGGTCCGAATGACTTGTATAGAATTGTATCTTTCAGATAGAGGCTGCTGGCCGGACGCACATAATAGACGGTCTGCTTATAAACGAGGCCGAAGACTTCGCCGTCGATCGTCTGCTCCTTGCCGCCGGTGAAGGGGTCACCGGCCACGACCAGCGGCGTTGAGACATAAAAATTCTTACAACCTTGAAACAGGGCGATCAGGTCGTTTTCCGCCTCGGAACGGCTGCCGGCGGCAGTGACTGCGACCAGACTGATTGTGTTGGCCGAACCGAAGGCGACCATATACGTGCGGTTCATCCATTCGCAATAAAACGCTCCCTTGATCATGCCTTCAGACCGGGTCCAGAGGTCGGACAACCTGTTCTGCAAAAAAGCCAGATTTGATTCACCGAGAATTATAAACTGGCTTGGTGTAGCTAAAATTTCGTTTAATGTTTGATTGGACACTGCCTGGTAAGCCAGAATTGCCATATCTTCCAGTGTTGTAAACTGCTGATCTTTCAAAATCTGTATATCAACAGACAGATCGGAAATTTCAGGATACACAGGCTGGCCGGTGCAATTTTTATAAACAGTACCGGTCATTTGCAGGTTAGCCGCTTTGGCATTCATCAATTCGACAAACTGATCTTCAATGTTGGCAATTTGTTCGGCAATCGCCAGCGCTGCGGCATCTGAGTCATAGCAGATCAGCCTGCACAGCAGATAACGGAGAGGATACTTGTCACCAGAATTGATGGTGATACCGTCCAGCGGCTGCTCCTGGCTGGCGGCCTCGGCGGCCACTGAGCTGATCGTTATCTGGGTATCCAGGGATAATCGTTCGCAGGCGATCAATGCAGTCATCAATTTGGCTGAAGCCGGGATGTTCATGCTGATTGTGGTGTTCAATTCAAATAAGTGCCTTTGCCGATTGGTCTCGATCACCAGGGCAGCTTCAGACGACTGATCGATAGCCGGCATTAAAATGCTGGTGTCAGTTTCAGAGGGAACGGTCAATTCAGTGGCTGAAGATGCCGCTGCGATGGGCTGAGGTGTCTGCAGGGCCAAGCCGGAAAAACCTGCAATCATGCTCAGACAGCAGGCCAGGAGAATTCTGGCGATAATGCGGCTGGCACTGACTGATACCATCGTGACCTCCCGGTTAAACATTGACGAATGCGCTACCTTATAATATTATCATATACTCCTGTGTGAAAACAATCAGACGCAAAGTTGTGAAAATACACAGAGTTTATTGAGCCAACACGCTTGTTTTCGATCATTTCAGCGAGACAGGCCAAAAGATCGCTGATCGTTCAATATTTATCATAAAAATGCATGAAAAAAGGAATGATTGTGCATGAATATTCAATATTTCACTAATTATTCGCATATTTATTTAAACTAAGCTCTTGCACTCTGACTAGAATGGTTTTATAATTCTCAAATATGTATTACTGCGCAACTGATCTGCTCGGCTTTGGGTAAAACATAAGGAGCGTGTTTAATGTCGAACAGCAATCTTGCCTTGTCTATCATGGCACATGATGACTACAGAGAAAAATTTACCACTGTCGGCTGCAGCTTTATGAAAATGATCAGCACGCTGCGACCGATCAGCCTGCCTGATCGTTTCAGCGATGTTCATCCGTTTTATGAATTCATGGTTCTTTTCAGCGATCTGCCTGAATTCCAGATAGACGGCCATCGTGTTTCTTGTCAGGCGCAAACCATTCTCCCGATCAATCCAGGCCAGCAGCATGGGGTGATCAAGGGTTCGTCCCGGGTATCCTATACGCTGATCTTGTTCGAACGGGAAGCGATGGACCGTCTGATCCGGCAGGTCAGCGGCAGTCCGTTCAGTCAGGGATTTCCGAACATGCCGCAGCCGCTCCGTGTGGATATCAGGCATGTTTTGATGAGGCTCCTGCAGGAAAAGGATGGCCTGCCGATTGGCAGGGAAATCATCGTTCCTCGTTTGGCTGAAGAACTGGCTGTGTTGTTAGTCCGTCACTATTATCAGCCGCTTGTTGAAACAGGCCCGGGCAATCCTGACCTGCTGTCTGGCGAACAGCTGCGTTTTCAGCCGGCGATCAGGCTGATGCACAACGAATTTGCCAAGCGGCTGACTATTGAGCAGATGGCTGAACTGAACCAGATGAACAGCTTTAATTTTATCCGGGCATTTAAAAAAGCATTTAATACCAGCCCCTATTCATATCTGACCCGTTTGCGCATCGCCTGTGCCAAACAAAAACTGGCCAAGAGCAATATGCCGGCTGCCAAAATCGGTAAATCATGCGGCTTTCAGTCAGCAAGCCGTTTTTCGGCAGTTTTTTTCAAAGTAACCGGCATGACGCCCAGCCAGTACCGCAAAGCGAGTCAGCCTGACAGTTGACGAATAAACTTGCGTATCCGAAGCTCAGCAAGTAAAATATGAGTGTTTATGGAGGCGCAGAAATTTATGCGAATCAATCGTTTATTGGCATCCTACCGTCTGCTGCTGGTCACGCTTGCTGTGTTGCTTGCGGTTATGCCGCTGGCGGCTTGTGATTCGGGTGAAGAAACCGAAATCAGCCTGGCTGAATATGGCAGCTATGGCGCTGACTTTGCTTTAAAACTGGCTACAGAATACCCGAACCGAAGCCCGGGCTCTGATCAGGAACAGGCAGCCGGCGACCTGATCATCAAAGAGTTCAAATCATTGGGATATACGCCGATTGTCACCACATTCACCTTTGCAGACAATGAGGGCAATTCATTTACTTCACGCAATATAGCCGTTCTGATCGAGGGCAGCGGATTTAACCGCACACTGCCGTCAGGACAGATTGATTCATTTAAAAGCCAGGTCATTGTCGGAGCGCACTACGATACAACCGTGACCGCAGAGCAGGCTGCTGCCGCTCAGCCGACAACCGAGGAAACGACAACAGCGGCACCCGGTGAAACAAGTGAAACAAGCGATACATCGGTACCAGTGCCGACTCTGGCCGATTGTGATGGCATTCATGACAATGCCTCGGGAATCGGAACCTTGATGACCATTGCCCGCGAAATCAAAAAATACCAGTTTGGCTATGATGTCATTCTGGTTGCTTTCGGAGCAGGCTCGGCGGGTCAGGCTGGTTCACGCTGGTTTTCCAGTCAGCTGGGAACGGCTGATCTCAGCAAAACCAATGTGATGTATTGTATTGATTCGATTTATGCCGGTGATAAAATCTATGCTCATGCCGGCCGCCGGTCAGCTCTTGGCGGTGATCGCAAGGATTATGAAAAACGGCGTAAACTTTATGAGGTCACCGACGTTTTTTATGAAAATGAACTGTATACGAACAATGCTTATATGCTATATACTAACCAGTCATCCTTGATGCTCGAACTGGAAGGTTTTTCCGAAAAAGTCGTTTACCGGGAATGGAGTCTGAATGACTCAGATTATCTGCCTTTTGATGACCAAGGCATCCCGGTCGTCTTTTTCGAATCCTTCGACTATAATGAGGATTCGCTTGAAGATATGAAGGAAAGCCAGAACCCTGCGTTCGGTGAGACCGGCGGTATGATCCGCGGCACTAATTTTGATGCTTCAGATTTTTTGCAACGGCTGCTGAACACAAAACTGACCGCAGCAACCGGTGATGATGCTGAAGCGCAAAAGACGGTTGACAAACTGGTCAAACGAATTAACAACACATCCTTTATTATCCTTGAAGCAATCAACAAAGGCATCCATAATGCCGAAAAACGCTAAAAAGCAACTTGTGGCCAGACCCAGTAAAACCGCAGACAATCTCCATTCTGCCAGCGGAAATTAATGTTCTGCGGCAGACCTGGCCGCAGCGTCGAATAAGGTGTGCCGTGCTCCTGGCAACCGCTGCGGATCGCCTGTGGCAGGCCGGCTGGAATGACATCGCTGAACCAGCTGATCAGCAGCTGGCCGTTTAGTGTGGCACAGGCATTCATGCAGTCAGCCGGAACCGGCACCCGGACATTGAAACGCTGCGGAACATCCAGGCTGAATGTCAAAGTAAGCTCGCTCCACCCATCCTCAATTTGCCTGCAAGCCTGGCAGATTGTCACGGCCTGGCCGTTGATATCCAGATGATAAGTCTGATCGTTTTCTTGAATGATCGTCAGATCACCGTTCTGTTTGTCAGTCATGTTAACCTCCTGCAGATCCGATCACATGATTTAGGATTATAGCACAATGAAAAGTGTTATACTTGAAGGGACACTGTTGGAATATGCATTCGCAGCAAAGGAGGAACTATGATGGGTACCGTTTTTCATTTATTGCCGATTGCGGCCGCCAGCCAGGCTGGTTCCTGGATCACAGCCGCCATCATTGCCGCCATTATCATAATTCTGGCGATCCGCAATATCAGGATTGTCCCGCAAGCCACAAATTTCATCATCGAAAGGCTGGGGGCCTATCAGACAACCTGGCCGACCGGCATTCATATCAAAATTCCGGTGATAGAGCGTGTAGCAAAAATTGTTTCGCTGAAAGAGAAAGTCGCTGATTTTCAGCCTCAGGCTGTGATTACCAAAGATAATGTCACCATGCAGATCGATACGGTTCTTTTTTATCAGATCACCAATCCCAAGCTCTATGCCTACGGCATCGAAAATCCGATCATCGCCATGGAGAATTTGTCGGCGACAACCCTGCGCAATCTGATCGGCGATCTGGAACTTGATGAGACCCTGACATCGCGCGATCTGATCAACACCCGGATGCGGCTGATTCTGGACGAAGCGACCGATCATTGGGGGATCAAGGTCAACCGGGTCGAACTCCGCAACATCATTCCGCCTAAGGAAATCCAGATTGCCATGGAGCGCCAGATGAAAGCCGAGCGCGAGAAACGCGAAAGCATCCTGCGTGCTGAGGGCGAACGCGAGGCAGCCATCCGGGTTGCAGAAGGCGAAAAAACGTCAGCCATCCTGCGGGCCGAGGCCAATAAAGAAGCTGCCATCCGTGAGGCAGAAGGACAAGCCACGGCTATTCTGAAAATTCAGGAAGCGACGGCTCAGGGCCTGCTGATGATAAAAAACGTCGGGGCTGACCAGCCGCTGATTGCATTGAAAAGCCTGGAAACTTTGGCACAAGTTGCTGATGGACGGGCAACCAAAATCATCATTCCCTCCGAAATACAAAACCTGGCAGGCTTGCTGACATCAATCAAAGAAGTCACAGCGGCAGACCCCCCGACAGATGCCTGATCAGTTTAAGAAAGCAGTCAGTGCCGCGTATATCCATATTCCTTTTTGTGTCCGCAAATGCACCTATTGTGACTTTTGCTCCTATCCCGGCCAGACTGCTGCTACAATAGATATCTACAGTAAGGCGCTGGCCAATGAAATCATTGCCGCTGCTCACTGGGCTGAAAGCACAAACGGTCCAGGCTGTCGACCGCTCGATTCGGTCTTTGTCGGCGGCGGTACTCCTACACTTATGTCAGGACAGCAGCTTTCCGGCATTTTGCATGCCTTGGCACAAAATTTCGGCCTGTCCGATTCGTGTGAAATCACCTTGGAAGCCAATCCAGGTACAGTTACTGCTGACAGCCTCAGTCAGTGCCGTGCAGCCGGTTTCAACCGGATCAGCCTTGGACTTCAGGCTGTCCAGCCCCGACTGCTCAACCTGCTGGGGCGCATACACAGTTGTGAGGATTTCGACCGCAGCGTCCGGTTGGCAACAGACGCGGGCTTTCAGTCGATCAACGCTGACATCATGGTTGGCCTGCCCGGCCAAACCCTGGCAGATATCGATGAGACTGTTGATTTTCTGCTTCGTCAGCCCGTTGACCATGTTTCTTTCTATTCGCTGATCCTTGAAGACGGAACACCACTCAAAGCTCGCTGTGAGCTTGAGCCAGGCCTGCTGCCCGACGAAGAGGCCGAAAGGGCTCAGTATCACCGGGTCCGTCAGCGCCTGATCCATGCAGGCTTTAACCATTATGAAATCAGCAATGCCGCGCGGCGGGGCCACGAATGCCGTCATAATCTGGTTTACTGGCATGCGCTCGGTTATTATGGATTTGGAACTGCTGCGCACAGTTGCCTGCAAGGAATCCGGCGGGGCAATGCAGAATCACTCGAATCCTATCTCAGCACTTGGCGTTCCGTTCAGGCTGACCCTTTTGCAGCTGCAACGATTTTGGAGGAGCTCGATACTCTGGCTGAGATGAAAGAAGTCATGATGCTAGGCTTAAGGCTGATATCAGGCGTTCGTGACGCAGATTTTTACAGCCGGTTCGGCCAGCATTTTTTTGATGTTTTCCCTGATGAAATAAACCGTCTGACTGCGCGCGGACTGTTGACCAGTGATTCTGAGCATATCCGGCTCAGCGAACTCGGGCTGGACCTGGCCAATCAGGTTTTTATGGAATTCGTCTGACACCTGTTAACGAAATCTTCACATCATTGCCTCGTTTTTGCCTTCGATTCGATTGACAGAGACGATTCCCGGTGGTAAATTATCTTTAGCACTCTGATCACCTGAGTGCTAAAGGAAAGGGGGGACCGCCGGAGTGTCTCTGGATGAACGTAAAAAGAGCATACTTAAAGCTGTGATTGACGATTACATCACCACGGCTGAGCCGGTTGGTTCCAAATTGCTGGTCAGCAAATACCGCTTCAATGTAAGCCCGGCCACAATCCGCAATGAAATGGCTGATCTTGAAGAACTCGGCTATCTTGAGCAGCCGCACACATCTGCCGGCCGGATACCCTCAGACAAGGGTTATCGCGAATATGTCGACAGTCTTCTGCGTGTTGAACAGCTGAGCGAAGAAGAAGAGGAGAAGATCCGGCTGATCATGCGGGACAGCCTGGACGAACTGACCGGTTTGATCCGCAAGGCATCCAATATTTTGTCTGAAAAGACAGGGTATGTGTCACTGGCTTTGTCACCTCAGCTGAACCGCAGCCATCTGCAGCAGATCAAAATGTTGATGATTGAACCCGGCCGGGCACTTGTGGTGGTCGTGCTTTCCGCTGGCGTGGTCAAGGACCGCCTGGTTCGTATTCCGGACGTCCTTGATGCCTCTCAGCTGATGCAGATCGCAGCAGCAATCGAGGAAGGCCTGTCCGGTATGACCCTTGACGACATCACGCTCGTGACAGTCGCCACAGCCGCCCGCAATACCAGGCTGCCGGACAATCTCCTGAACCAGGTGATGTATGAGGCATACGTCGCTATCAAGCAGGCCGACAATCTGGAGCTTTATATGGACGGGAGGCACAAGCTGCTGTCTTATCC
>DMJC01000230.1 GCA_003451915.1 Clostridiales bacterium | reverse complement strand
GCCATGGTTTATCGTCAGCTTTTACCCTATTGCCAATATGCTTATGTCACAAAAATAGATGCCGAGGATCTTGCCGATTCTGCAATAACCAATCTTGATTGTGATTCGGGCTGGCAGCTTGTGTCCTGTGAACAGCACCATACTGATCAAGCCTGGTCAGAATCAGCTCAAGAGCCGGTCAGCCTGAACTTTTCGTTTTGTCTTTACCGGCAAATAGCGCCTAAGGTGTTTTCTGATGACTGACCATTGCTGGAAAATCGGTTTATTTAGAGCAGCAGCGATCATTGTCTCATTGCTGATGTGTTTATCCTTGTTAGCCAGCTGCGCAGGCGGCATCGGACAGGAATTTCCACCGCTGACCACGACATCGCCAGACAACACCGGTTTAGAACCAACCACCGGTACAGGCTCGGAAACAAGCGAACCTGAACTGCAGCTGACTGTTGCGATGCCGTTGGATCAAGAGGGACTCGAGGCCTTGCGGCTGTTGTTTCTGGCCCGGCAATCTGGCCCTATCAAACAAGAACCCGGCCAATACATTGGTTTGCAAGTGTTGCCGGATGATCTCCGCCAATTTGACAATGGCATGACATTGACTCTTCTTCCAGTTCCAGCGGCAACCGGGGCATCGACTGAGCAGATTGAATTGTGGCGCGGGTCTGGCAGCTTGCCGGATATTATCTACAGCCGCTCCGCAGCTGAAATGGTCGGACTGGCTGATTGTCTTGATCTGACAGGCTTTCTTTACAGCAATGAACTGCTGAATGCCAACAGGATCAGCATTCCAGCCCTTGAAAACTGCCGTAAAGGTCAGCAGCTTTTCAGCATCCCCTATCTGGCCTCTTTTCCTGTTATCTATCTGAATGATTCATTGATGATGCAGCTGCAGCTTAATATGCCAGCCAGAGACTGGAACTGGCAGGAATGGAGAGCTTTCGCGGATCAGGCGCAGCAAGCCATCACACTGGCTGGTTTGGCGGCAACTCCGGAAACGATCAGTTCACTGGCCAACGATGAAGAGGCATTGAACGAGCTGTTAATCAAAGCAATTTTTGTTACGGACGATCTTTCCAGTTTAATGCCATGGTTGCCTGCTGCGTTCGATCCATCAGCTGGTTGGGCGATGTGGGATGGCCAACAGTTTGATTTTGAAAGTGAAGCTCTCGATAACGCTGTTCAGTGGCTCTCAGAGGACTATTTACTCGGACATTCTACATTGCATCTTGACGAAAATCAGCGGCTGAAAGCGTTCAATGCCATCGATGCCATTCGCAGTGGCCGCGTTCTGATGTGGGCTGGCGATTCAGCCGACATCGACAGCTGGCGGCAAGCCGGCCTGCAAGTAAAAGCCTGTCTGATGCCGATTGGCCTGGAAGAAGCCAACGGCAGACTGCCGATATCAGTACGGTCTCTCTCGGTAAACACCAACAGCCATCTGCCAGAGTTGGCAGCCAGTCTGGCAGCCTTTATCGCGCTAGATGCCGACGCACTCCTTCTGCAAAGCCGATACAAGCTTTACAGCGGCCTGTCGCCGCTGATCAATGATCCGATGGTCCAGCAGACACTATTAGCTGGCCAGGCTGATTGGTCGTGGCTGCTGCAGTTCACAAACCAGCTGATGAATGCCAGTTGCAGCGGGCAGCAGGTCAATCAGGGATGGGATCGTGCTGTTGCAGCTTCTCTGGGTGATTATGGGCCAGCGCTGCTGCAGGCTGCTGACCGCAAAGAAAGGTTAACGGTTATCAAAGATATGATTAAAGCAGCGCAATTGATTTTGCAGGAGAACTGATATGAATGAGCAAGTCTGGTTCGTTCCATTACGGCTAAGTGATGCAGCTCTTTTTCGGCAGCAAGGATTCGGCTTTGGCGATGCTGAGAGTCTGCAAGCCATTCGGGATAAAATCCGGCAACTGACAATCCGCAGCAGCCTCGGACTATGGCGCGCAGGTTTTGGAGCTGATCAGCAGACACAAGCCATCATCGGGCTTCAGCCTGTCGATTCAGATGTACGCAGTGCAATTCTCCAGATTATCTCAAGTCAGCAAGCTGACCATTCATCAGTTATCCTGACCGAATTTCTTTATAAAGCATTTCAGCAAATGGCGATTCATCGACTTGAAATTTATCTGCCGGCTGATGCATCGGATATGCAACAGCTTTTTCGGCAAATTGGTTTTTCCGAAGAAGGGCGGCAACGCCATAGCTTATATCATCCCATTACCCGGCTGCACGAGGATGTGATCCGATTTTCGCTGCTCCGTCCAGAATTCAGATTATATGCGACTGCTTTTATTCCGTTTAAACTTGGCGTTTTCGCTGTGACCGGCAATCAAATAGGCTTGACTTTTGCTGATTTCATTCATTACGGGGACCGGCTGACTGACCTATATCAACACGAATGTGCTGAATCAGCCGGTATTCTGGATCAGCAAGGTCATCTGCAGCTTCGGGCCAACCTGGTGGATCTTCAGATTAAAAAGGGCATTATTGCCCCTGAAGCTGCACCTGAACCGGTCAGACGGGCAGCTGAACAAGTCAAGGCATACTTTGCAGGAGAGCTGACTCAATTTGATTTACCGATCGCGATCGAACAAGGAAGCGAATTTCAAGCCTCCGTCTGGGATATCTTACCGCAAATTCCCTATGGCACGACCTGGACATATGAAGAACTGGCCTATCAGCTTTCTGAGAAGGATTGGGCAACAGCCCGGCGGATGGCCCGAGCCGTCGGCTCAGCCTGTGGAGCTAATCCTTTGCCGCTGATTTTACCTTGTCACCGGGTCATCGGCAAAGACAGACGACTGGTTGGCTTTAGCGGCGGACTGGATATCAAGGAATTCCTGCTTGATCATGAAATTATGCGCTGCAACACTGGAGGTTCTTTGTGATCGCACCAAAACCCAAGAAGTCTCTTAATCCATCGACTTTACTGGCTCCGCTTCCGGTGGTTCTTGTATCTTGCCGTGGCCTGGCGGGCAGCGAAATGGACAAACCGAATCTAATCACCTTAGCTTGGGCCGGTGTGATCAATTCTGATCCGCCGATGGTATCTGTTTCGATCCGTAAATCCCGTTATTCGCACCAGCAGATTGTCGATACGAGAGAATTTGTCATCAATCTGGTTAATCAGCCCCTCTTAAAAGCGACAGATTATTGTGGTGTAAAATCAGGCCGTGAAACAGATAAATTTGCTGACTGTGAACTGACACCTGTTACGGCAGAAGGGCTATCCATAGCACCGGCTGTTGCTCAGAGCGTTCTGTCCCTGTCCTGTCAGGTTCGTCAAATCATGGAACTGGGGTCACATGATTGTTTCATCGCTGAGATCATCGCTGTTCAAGCCGCCACAGAGCTTTTCGACAAACAAGGCCGGCTTCGTCTGGACAAAGCCGGCCTTGTTGCGTTCAGTCACGGTCATTATTACGGATTGGGCGAGATGTTGGGATTCTTCGGCTTTTCGGTCGCCAGCAAAAAGGTTCTGGCCAAGCGAATGCCTAAAAAAGTGAAAGGTGAAGAGTGAAAGTATCGCGGAGCGACACCTTTCATCTTTCACCTTTCACTTTTCACTTATTTTGTTGCTAAGACTTTTTTCAGCTTGGCAAAACGGGGCAGACCGTCTTCACGGGCAATGATTGATTCGCCTTGAATCAGTGGCAACACATAATCGATAAATTCCTGTTTGACAAAGTTGCCTTTTTCATTAATCCATTCACGCGGGATGGTTTTTTCAGCATTGGCGACGTCATTTAATGGAATCAGCTTGATTTCACACTTGTATGGTCCGCTCTCAGGACGCTGGAAGCCGACCATGAAATCAGTCATGCCATCGACTGCGCAGCGGACGGCAGTCTGGCCAGACAGGAAGGACTCATCGACATCGGTTTGGGATGCCAGATGTGCTGCGCAGCGCTGCATCAGGGAGAGTTCGATGCCACGAACCTTGCAGCCGATTTCTTTTTTCAGGTAGTCGGCGAGAACAGAGGCAGTGCCACCCATCTGCTTGTGCCCAAAAGCATCGACAGAGACTTCGCCGACCAATTCGGGAATGTAGCGGCCGTCTTTTGTCTTGACACCTCTGAAACAGCGATGATGACTTTCTTTTCTTTGGCGTAGGCTTTTTTGACATCAGCCAGCATGGCATCGAGATCAAAATCGATCTCTGGCAGGTAGATGAGATCCGGACCCAGCCCCTTATAGGCTGCGAGCGCGGCAGAAGCGGTCAGCCAGCCGGCATTGCGGCCCATGACTTCGATGACGGTGATCATGCCGGTGTCGTAAACACGGGCATCGAGATAAACTTCCATGAAGGTGGTTGCAATGTACTTGGCAGCTGAAGAAAAGCCAGGACAGTGATCGGTGCCATAGAGGTCATTGTCGATTGTTTTCGGCACACCCATCACACGGCACTCGTAACCTGATTTTTGCATGTATTTGGAAATTTTGTTGCAGGTGTCCATCGAGTCATTGCCGCCATTATAGAAGAAGTAGCGGATGTTGTATTTGAGGAAAACCTCGAGCAGACGTTTGTAATCGGTGTCGTTGTCTTCAGCTTTGGCCAGTTTATAACGGCAGGAACCAAGGGCTGATGAGGGCGTCGTTTTTAAAAGTTCAAGCTCAGCCGGATCTTCCTGACCCATATCGTAAAATTTCTCATTGAGAATACCTACGATACCATTGGCTGCGCCATAAACCTTCTCAATCACACCGGTCTGGCGCAGAGCTTCAGTAAAAACACCGGCTGCGCTGGCGTTGATGACCGATGTCGGACCGCCGGATTGTCCGAATATTGCATTTCCAATCAATTTGCTCATGTTTTTCCTCCTCATGGTTTCAGGGTGTTTGATATGTGCATAGCAAAAATATCTTACCATCCGAATCTGATTGATTCAAGATAAATGTATCCTTATTGACTCATTTGCCGATAAAATCATTCAGAAGTCCGAATATGATCATATCACGGAACTTGCCGCGACGCCGGACATGCTGTCTTAAACAGCCTTCACGCTGAAAACCCAGCCGATCGAAAAGCTGAAGAGAAGGGAGATTATCTTCGATGACTCTGGCCCAGACACGATGCAGGCCAAGCTCATCAAACGCATAACGAATCAGTAACATAATGGCTTCAGATGCGTAACCATGCCCTCGTCCGGCTGGTTCTGTAATGGCAATGCCGATTTCAGCATGACCATTCGGCCAGTCAAGACCATCCAGGTTAATCATGCCGAGCAGCCGCCCTTGAGAGCGGATTGCAAATACGAAATTTTCAAGTCCGTCGTTCCAGTCAGACAGCAGATCGCTAAGCTGGGGAGCATTTAAAGGACGGGCTGTTGTCGGAATGAAATAAGTCAGTGCAGCCATATCCTGGAAGAAAGGCTGCAAAACCGTCAGGTCATTTGCTTCAAGTGCGGTCAGTTCGATGCGCGGCCCATGAAGGGGCAGGCCTTGGACTGGATCATTGATTTGCATTTTGATCACGCTCCCATGGATTAATTATAATAAATTAAAACGGTCGGATAAAGACTTCTTATTAAACTAAGTTGTATCGTAACGTCGCTTGAATGACAAGGCAAACGC
>DMJC01000246.1 GCA_003451915.1 Clostridiales bacterium | reverse complement strand
GTTTCTATTACCGGGGTGTGCCACTTTGCCTGGTCGAAGATTGCCAGGTGTCTGTCGACGGCGAAACTTTTGGCAAGGATCAGATCAGCTTCGAGGTCGAAGGAGAGACCTTCACCTTTGCCGAAATGGCCACGGTTCAGGCTTATTATTGGAACTATGGCCACCTGGCGACAATTATCGTCAAGAAACCGGGCGGACTTGACGAGTCGCGTCCGCACGAATTTGACTATTTCCATGCCATTCGGACCTATTATCTGCCGTTCTACATGTCTGACCGGACCAAGCTGACCATGGGGAAGGTTATCGAGTAATTTTTTATTACGTCAAAAAAAAATCCGCAGTCTGACTTTGGGTCCTTAGCCAGACTGCGGATTTATTTGCAAGGAATTTAAAAAAGGAATTTAAAAAAGGACTGGAAAAATTCTTATAACGCGCATATAATATACATAAAACAATCAACACAGACTGCCAGGAGAATTTTAAATGAAAAATAAAAAGGGTGTCATAGCCAATCGCAAACAATCCATCCTGTTGAAAATACAGACTGACCGCGATGTTTCTGTCGATGCACTGGCCGAAGAACTGCAGGTATCTCCGGTAACAATCAGGCGCGATCTTGAGAGTTTTGAGAAACAGGGATTTGTCAAACGGTATTACGGAGGTGCCCGTCTTATTGAGGGCGGTCTGTCCGAAGATCCTGGCAAGGATGCTTTCATTGAACATGATGATAATATCAATTACCGGCGGGCGATCGCCCGGGAAGCAGCCGCGCTGGTTGAGGACCGGGACATCATCTTCATCAACAGCAGCCGGACTGCGGTCATTGTCACCGAATATATCACGGCCAGGCATGTTGATGTTATCACGAACAACGGTAATTCGATCTTTGGCCGTCACGGCCAGGGGGTCAATATTATCTTGACCGGCGGTGCGGTCAATGATATCAAACGATCGATGGTCGGCGACTTTGCATTGAACACGATCCGCAAGATCAATGCGACAAAATGTATCATCGGCGTCAGCGGCATAACCGAAGATGGCGACATCAGCACGGCAGTCCTGCAGGAGACGATGGTAAACAGCCTGATGATTGAAAAGACTTCAGGAATCAAAATTTTACTGGCCGATCATACCAAGCTCGGGAAAATGAATAACTTTATCATTGCTCATATCAATCAGTTCACGCATCTGATCACCGATGAACTTGCCGATGATGCTTTTCTGAAGAAGCTTGATAACGGGCAACTCGTGATCATTAAAGCCCGGCTGAAATAGGCTGTTTGGATCTGCACTCAGTACAATTTTTTATAAAGCGTGGCATATTCAGATTTCAATGACAGATATCGATCGGCGTTAACAGGCTGATAGTGTTGAGTTTGCCTGGTTTGTCCCGTGGCTTTGAAAGCTTCCGGGACCGTCCGGTGCAGTCCCGTTGCCACAGATGCGATGATCCAGGCTCCGATGGCGGTCGTTTCGGCACTGGCATATCGAGGCAAGTTGAAATTGGTGATATCACTGACAATCTGACAGAAAACCGGATTCTTAGTCAAACCGCCGCTGATTGCGATCTGATCCAGACCGTGCAGATATTGGCTGGCCACGCGTAAATTTTCGTTGATTTCGTAGCCGATGCCTTCGAGGAGCGCCAATGCGAAATCTCCTCGGGTAGTCGACAGTGAAACATTGTGAAATGATGCGGTTGCCGTGCTGTTCCAGTCAGGTGTTCCGCGGCCTTGGAAAAAGGGGAGGACGATCAGCCGGTGGTCATGATGCATCGCGTCGCTGATGGCCTGATCAATTTTACTGAAATCCCCGTGGCTGGTTTCGGGATAAAATTCACGGCCATACCAGTTAAAAGCAGATGAGCACGTGAGAATGCTGGATTCCAGAACATACCGGCCAGCAATAGCGCTGGCTCCGAGGATGATATCACCTTTGAAGTCATCAGGAAACTGATCACAGGCGCTGAGGATGAAAGCTCCGCTGCCTGCAGTTATCTGGGCACTGCCCTGCTCAATGACCCCTTGGCCGATTGCCGAACATTGCTGGTCACCACCCGCTGTATAGACTGGCGTTCCTTCTGCCAGACCGGTTGCCCGGGAAAATTCACTGTAGACAGACCCGGTTTTGCTGCCCGGCGGTACTAGATCAAGCAGCTTAGTGCGCGGAACTTCCCAAAGCGCCAGCAGATCGTCATCCCATGCCATCTGTCGGATGTTCATCAGCAATGACCTGCTGCCATAGGTATGATCGGTCACCAGGCTGCCGGTCATGATATAAGTCAGGTAGTCTGGAATGACAACATATTTACTGGTTCGCCCATCAATATCAGGCTGGTATTTTCTGAACCAGTTGATCTTGCTGGCTGAATAAACCGGATTAACTCGGCTGCCTGTTTTTTTGATGAATATATCGTTGTAAGCAGATAATTCAGCGCAAGCGGCTACAGTACGTTTGTCTTGCCACATGATTGCCGGTCCGATCGGCTCGTTATTGTGATCCAGCCTGAGGACGGATGATCTTTGCGATGTAATCGCCAGGGCGTCGATGCTGTTTGCCGTTGAAGTCCTGATGACCCGGCAGATTTCGATCAGCGCATTCTTCCAGATTATCGGATCTTGTTCAACCTGCTGATCATTGATGTAATCTGGTGAATAGAATATCTGGTGTTTCTGCAGTTCGACTGCTTGCCGGTCAAAGAGAATACCCCGCATGCTTGATGTTCCAACATCAATGACAAGAATGTTCATATAAACTCCTTATATGATCGTTTATATTTTGGTTTGACATGTGGTAAAATTATGCTTACTTTTATGGGAACGACTTGAAATACCAACAATATCAACAAAAAATAGTATATTATAGTTATTATATTATAAAAAGATGTATTTTATTATTGACAGGATACACAAAAATATCACAAAATATTTAGTTATTATGTGTAAAGCCATTTCGATTGACATGATCATACAACGAGCATATAATGAACACATAAAAGTAATATATGTGTCTTTTATTTTAAAACGATCACAAAACAAAAGACAACACAGAAAAAGATCATTTAGGAGGTAGAGAGATTCATGAAAAAGAAACTGATCAGTGTATTATTGGTTCTGACTCTGGCGATTACCCTGCTGGCTGGCTGTGCAGGTACAGCAACAACTGGTGGACCGACCACGACAGGCGGTTCAACAACAACCCGGACAACAAGCGGTGAAGCAACAACAATCAAACTGGCTTTGTGGGATTATGATATTGCAGGCTCGGTTTATCCGGCAATGATGGAAGAATTTGCTGCGAAAAATTCGAACATTGAAATTGAAATTGTCAATTCACCTTCCGGTGATTATGAAACCAAACTGACCACCATGCTGG
>DMJC01000085.1 GCA_003451915.1 Clostridiales bacterium | reverse complement strand
CCGATGATCACAAATCACTGCCAGCTGCCGCGGCAGCCATTACCGGCCGTCTGATCACGAGCCTGAACGATGGCTGGTCGATGGAATTTGTATCTACAATCCCTGGCGATCCAGAACCTGAACGTCATTTTAGCGAAATGACTTTAGGCGACTGGGCTGATCGCAAAGATCTGAAAAATTCTTCGGGAGCCGGAACCTATCATAATACATTTAACTGGCAAAAGGCCGATGAGCCGATTGTGCTTGATCTCGGCCGGGTCGGCGATGTCGCCTGTGTCAGGGTCAACGGCCATGAACTGCCGCCACTGCTGATTTACCCCTATGTCGCCGATATCACGGATGATCTGGTCAACGGCGTCAATGAACTTGAAATTCGCGTCACAAACACCTTGCGCAACGGCATGATCGGCGCAGGTTTATTCTACGGGCCGCGCGGCAGGGCTCTGTCCGGTCTGGTAGGTCCAGTCCGGCTGCTGTCCTTTAAAGGCGATGATGTCACATGAAGATTGCCGGCCGGGAAGTATCGTTCAAGACGATTCGCTTCAAGCTGGTCGCAGGCTTCTGTTCCATCCTGCTGCCACTCATCTTGCTGCTGATTTATGGCAACAGCTATGCCATCAGCATTTTGGGTAACCAGGTGGCTGAGACCAACCGGAACCTGCTGTCGCTCTATATGGCTCAGATCGATGCCGGTCTCGCGGTCGCTGAAAAATATCTCGTGACGTCCGTAGCGAATACAGACTTTCGTGATGCCGTTGCTAAAGCAGGTCCTGACCGTTACACATTGCTCAAAGTTGAGCTCACCGATAAAATGTCCAAGGACATTAACACCCTCAAGACAGTCGACAGTTTGTTTTACTACAGCAGCAAGTATGCAGACCTGGCCTACACATCACTCCCTTCGCGTGGCAGCATAAGTGAGCGAGATGCCATCATTGCCTACCTGAAAAAATATTTTTCAATCAAACCGGCATTGGCCGACAGCAGCTTCCGCCGGTGGGTAGTTTTTCACATTGATGAAGAATACTATATCTTTCGAATTTATCGAACCGGTGATGATTATCTGGGTGCCTGGGTCAACCTCAAGAATCTGCTCATTCCGCTGAACATGATTAATCTGGGGCAGGAAGGTTCCGCCATGATCACCTCCACCTTTGGCCAGCCATTGGCCAGTTCGCGCGTTATCCGCGATCCTGGTCTGCAGCTGACTGGCAAGGTTGACCAGTACTACCTGACCGGGACGGATCAAAGCTTTCTGGTTGTCGGCGCGGCTTCCGCCAGCGGCAATTTCCATCTGGTGGCTGTCATCCCTGACAGCCTGATTCTGGCTAATCTGATCGGGCTGCGCCGGATCATCACGGCCCTTGCGGTTTGTTCGGTTCTGGTGCTGCCGGCCATTCTGTTCTATCTGCGCCAGATTGTCCTGAAACCCTTGGATCGTTTACAGACGGCGATGAAAAAAATCAAAGCCGGCGATGTTGAGGCGCGAATCCCGCGACAGCCTGCGGCGGATGAATTTCTAACGGTTCACGACACCTTTAATGAAATGCTCGATCAAATCCACGATCTGAAAATCAGTGTTTACGAAGAAAAAATAAACAGTCAGCGCCAAGAGCTGAATCAGCTTAAACTGCAGATCAATCCGCACTTTTTTCTTAATTCACTGAACATCCTTTATCGGCTGAGCCAAAGTCAGAAGCATGATCTGACGCTGGAGATGACCCGCTGCCTGATCAATTATTTCCGTTATGCTTTTCGCAATACCGGAGATTTCGTACCTCTGCGCGACGAGCTCGACCATGTCAGTAATTATCTCAAAATCCAGGAGCTGCGTTATCCTGAACAGCTTGTATGCCGGATTGAAGCCGCGGATCTGGTCAGCCAGATCCCGGTGCCTCCGATGATCGTCCAGAACTTTGCCGAAAATACTGTCAAGTATGCCCTGACGCTTGATCAGCCAGTCCATCTGGATATTACCGCAAAACTGGCTGAGACGGGTCAGGATCGGGAGCCTTGTGCCGAAATCATCATCGCCGATGACGGCCCGGGTTTTCCGGAGGACATCCTCCGGTCTCTGCATGTAGAACAGCCAATGTCTAAAGGCCCTGACGAGTCACGTATCGGCATCCGTAATGTGAGTCGCCGTCTGGAACTGATCTATCAGGGACATGCTTCGATAGAAATTACTAACCAGGTTCCGCATGGTGCGCTGATCAAGCTGCACCTGCCGTTGCGCTGGGTGAAACCGGTGGTGAAAACATGATGCGATTACTGATTGTCGATGATGAGCAGCTGGAAATCGATGCGCTGCGCTCAACGGTCGATTTTGCCGCGCTTGGCTTTGAAATTGTAGGAGAAGCACTGAACGCGCGCCAGGCGAAAGCTTTTTTCCAACAGCAGCCGCCAGACCTGATGCTATGCGATATTGAAATGCCGCAGAGCAGCGGACTGGAGCTTTTAGCCTGGGTTCGCGAAAACCATGCTCAAACTGAGTGCATTTTTCTAACTTGTCATGCTGATTTCAGTTATGCCCGGCAGGCTCTTGCGCTGGGGAGTCTCGACTACATCCTCAAGCCGGCCGACCCGGCCGAACTGACCTCTGTCCTGCAAAAAGCCGCCGAAAAAATCCGGCAGGTCAACGAACAAATGACTGACCGGCAATTCAGCAAACTGTGGCTGCGTCATCAGCCCATGGTCGTTGAACGCTTCTGGCTTGACATCCTGACACAAAAAGCTTTGCCGGCTTTTGACGAAATCCGTCACATGGCCCAGGCCATTAATCTGCCGGGACTCGAAGAAATAAAGGTTCTGCCGGTTTTGATCAGAATTCAATCCTGGCGGCAAGACTTGAGCCCCCGTGATGAAACCTTGATGATGTTTGCGCTGAAAAACATCAGCGAAGAGTTGATTCTGCATGAGTCAGACAACGGCATCATTATCGAGCTGGAACATGATTTTCTTGTTGCACTGATTTACCTCGACTCTGATCTCATGCCGGATCTGGGGCAGATCAAGGCCGACTGCAATCGATTTATCGCTGCAGCCAACCAATATATTCAGTGCAGCCTCTGTTGCTATCTTGGATTGCCCGTCTATTTGAACGAGCTGGTGCCGGCAGTCAATCATCTTCGCTCGAGAGACCAGGCTAATCTATCAATCAGAAATCAGACTTTTGATGAACTGCTGACTGATGAAGAACAACAGAAAGGTCTGGCGGCCAATGCCCGGTCACAGGCAGTCGTCAGTAAAGTCAGACAGTTCATTGACCAGAATATTAACCGCGAGCTGACTCTTGAAGAAATTGCAAGTCAGGTTTATCTGAATGCGAGCTATCTGACCCGCATCTTTAAGAAAGAAACAGGTCTGAGCATTTCAGACTACCTGATCAGCGAACGGTTGAAGCAGGCAGCCGGACTGCTGCGTAAAAGCGATCTCGCCGTCAGCATGGTGGCGAGCCGGATGGGATACTGCAATTTTTCTTATTTTGCCCGTTCTTTCAAAAAACATTATGGCATGACACCCCTTGAATATCGGCGCAAGTACGGCGATCAAGCTGACTGAAGTCAAAAAAGTGCTATCAGTTGTGAGAGAGAGTGGCAGAAGGTCTGACACCCATATTTTACAATGAGATCAGCCCAAACCAATTTTATTTACGAGGAGGATTATTATGAAACGAGCATTTAGTCTGATCATCCTGATGCTGGCAGTACTGATGGTGGTCTCGGCCTGTCAGCCGGCCGTGACGACCACGACGCCGACGTCGACCGGCAGCGGAACAACAGCAACAACGGCAGCCCCGACAACAACTCAGGGCCCGCCGACCAAACTGGTTTTGTCGATGATGACCTTCGGTCAGTCACCCGAGGACCTGCTCAAAGTCCAGGATGAGATTAACAAGATCACCTTGGCTAAGATCAATTGTGAAATAGAGCTGCTCTATATCAATTTTGGTGCAGCTATGGAGCAGTATAACCTGATGCTCTCCAGCAATGAGCAACTCGACCTGATGGTCACTTTCCCCTACTCTTACACCAGCATGGTTGCCCAAGGAAAATTCCAAGAAATTGGCGGCTTGATCGATCAGTACGGTCAGGGCATCAAGGATGTTCTGGGCGACTATTACAAGGGCGGCATGGTCAGCGGCAAGATTTATGGCGTCACCCAGGCCCGTGACCTGGCAGCAGCTTCTGGTATCAATATCTCCTTAGACATCGTCAGCAAATACAACATCAACCTCGATGAACTCAAATCCTATGAAGACATCGGCAAGATCCTTGAAACGATTAAAGCCAATGAACCGGAAAGCACCCCGTTACTGCCCTCGAACGTCAGCTCATCTATGCTGGAAATCTACACACCTTATGACATGCTGGGCGACCGCTTCGGCGTCCTGATGAACAATGGCCAGGACACGAAAGTCACCAACTGGTATGAAAGCGCTGAATATGCCAGTCTTGTGCGCACCATGCGCGACTGGTACACCAAAGGTTATATCCTCAAGGATGCCGCTACAACTCAGGATGACCAGTACAGCCTGCTGAAGTCTGGTAAAGGTTACCTCTACGTCGCCCCAGTTAAATTTGACGGACCTAGCGCGGAGGAATCTGCCAGCGCAGGTATGCCGATGACTTATAAAGCATTCGCACCTGCAACTAGCAATACCTCGAACTGCACCTTGTTCATGTGGGTTGTGCCCACCAACAGCACCACGCCGGATAAAGCTGTCCAGATGCTCAATCTGCAATACACGGATGCGGATATTGTCAACCTGCTGGCCTGGGGTATTGAAGGACAGCATTATGTTGCCGCCGATGATGGCACAATCAAGAACCCAGACACCGTCACAGCAGAAAAGCCTAACAAGTACTTCATCAACACCCCCTGGATGGTTGGTAATGCTTACATGGCCAAAGTGTGGAATGGTAATCCGCCAGATTACTGGGACAAGATTAAGGCTTTGAACAGCGGAGCACTGGTGTCGAAGGCCATGGGTTTCTCCTATGATCCGACACCGGTTACCGATGAAGTTGTCGCCCTCAACAACGTTGTCAGCCAGTACAAAAAGGCTTTGGACTCCGGCTCTGTCGATCCGGAAACCGTATTGCCGGAATTCATCGCCAAGCTCAAAGAAGCTGGCATTGACAAGGTTGTCGCCGAGAAGCAGAAGCAGCTCGACGCTTTCCTGGCTGGCAATTGACCTGATCCATATTCTTGATCGATCATGACGCGGTCAACTCGGCTAATCCGCAAATTAGCCGGGTTGACCGCAAGTAAAGGATTGACTATGCAAAAACCTGCTAAATTGAAAAGACGCCCGCACTTATCAGTACTCTATCTGATGATGCTGCCAGGACTCATCTATTTTTTCATCAATAATTATCTGCCGATGTTTGGCATTCTGATTGCCTTTAAAAAAATCGATTTCCGTAAAGGCATTCTCGGCAGCGACTGGACGGGATTAAGCAATTTCACCTACCTGTTCAAGACATCAGATGCCTGGATCATCACCCGGAATACCTTGTTCTATAATGTGGCATTCATTATTCTGGGTATTATCATCCAGGTCGCATTCGCGATCTTTCTCAATGAAATCCGCAACAAGCTTTTGCTGCGCACCTTTCAAAGCCTGATTATTCTGCCCGCTTTGATCTCGATGGTAATTGTGGCTTATTTGAGTTACGCTGCACTGAGCATGAATTCAGGCTTTTTAAACAAGGCAATCTTGCCGTTTCTGGGACTGCCTGAAGTCAGCTGGTATAGTGAACCCCGCTATTGGCCGTTTATTCTGACCTTTGTCAATATTTGGAAAAATGCTGGTTTTGGCTGTATTATCTATCTGGCCACTGTCGTCGGCATCAGTCCTGAATATTTCGAAGCGGCTCGGCTGGACGGCGCATCGCGCTGGAAGCAAATTCGTCATATCACATTGCCTTTGCTGAAACCGGTCATTATTATGCTGACAATTCTCAACATCGGCAAAATATTTTATTCTGACTTTGGTCTCTTTTACCAGGTACCGATGAATTCCGGTGTGCTGTTCAATGTGACAAATACCATTGACACTTATGTGTATCGGGGATTAATGCAGCTGGGTGACATCGGCCGTTCATCAGCTGCCAACTTTTATCAGTCCATCGTCGGTTTTGTTCTGGTTTTGCTGTCCAACTGGTTTGTCCGGAAACTTAATCCGGAAAGTGCCTTGTTTTAGGAGGTCACTGCCTTGAGTAAATTGCATGAAAAAGGGTTGGAACGGGTTGGTTTCGTGATATTAGGCCTTTTTGCCCTTGCCTGTGTCATTCCCTTTATAATCATGATTTCAGCCTCTTTCACCGATGAAATAGTCATTCTCAAAGAAGGCTACAGCCTTATTCCCAAAGCCATCAGTTTGACTTCTTACAGGTATCTCTTGTCTTCATGGGCAGAAATCCTGCGAGCTTATGGCATCACTATCCTGATTACGGTTGTCGGCACGGCTGTCAGCCTGACCATCAACATGCTGCTGGCCTGGCCGCTGTCGCGCAACACCCTCAGATTCAGGAACATCTTCAATTTCTATGTTGTTTTTACCTTGCTATTCAATGGCGGCCTGGTGCCGACCTACTTGATCTACACCCAATACCTGGGCATTAAAAACACCCTGTTTGCCTTAATTATTCCTAATCTGCTGCTCAACGGTTTTGCCGTCATGCTGGTCAGAAACTATTTCTCGACGAGCATCCCCAATGAACTGATCGAGTCGGCGAAAATAGATGGTGCAGGTGAATTCCGTACATTCCGCACCATCGTAATTCCCATGTCGCTGCCAATTCTGGCCACCATCGGTTTGTTGACCGCATTAGCCTATTGGAATGACTGGTTCAATGGCCTCGTCTACATCAACAAAAAAGAGCTGTTCAGCCTGCAGAATATCCTCAATCGCATTCTGACTGATGTTCAGTTTCTCAAATCCTACAATCTCGGCAGCATGAGCCCCGGCAAGCCTCTGCCCAGTGAAACAATCCGCATGTCACTGGCCACCATTGCGGTATTTCCGGTTCTTTGCGCTTATCCGTTCTTCCAGAAATATTTCGTCAAAGGAATTGCATTGGGAGCGCTTAAGGGGTAGGTATCAGCTCATTCCGAAACGGTA
>DMJC01000177.1 GCA_003451915.1 Clostridiales bacterium | reverse complement strand
GGATAACGGATAGCGGATAACGGATAACGGATAACAGATAACGGATAACGGATAACGGATAAGGGATAACGGATAGTTGGTAATTACGAATTTGACTCCCTTTGGATTATCTGGTTAGGATTTATTTCGCATTCAGATAAGGGGAAAAGAAAAGCTTTCAAAATTTAGTAGTAAAACTCATTCATGTTAATTTTAACAAACAGCTATGCTGGCAAACATCAATTCGGGGATAGCCGACACTCATCCAGCAAAACGAAGTTTTGCGCCTATCTAAGTATCCCTTATCCGTTATCTGTTATCCGTTATCCGTTATCCGTTATCCGTTATCCGTTATCCGCTATCTTGTTTGATATTTCTAAAAAACAGGCATATACTGATATAGGAATTCCATTTCATATCTGCTGATCAAAAAGGAGGGATTCTTATGGACGGTGTTCTGATCAGTTTAAATGTTTTCAGCTTTTGGGAAAGTATAGGTACAGTCCAGGCAATCTTGTTTGTCCTCGGATTGCTGTTGCTGATTTTCGAGGCATTCACGCCTGGATTCGGCATTGCCGGAGGAAGCGGCCTGGTCTTGATCATCATCGGGATTTTTCTGACCGGTCAAAAACCTGTTGACTATCTGATCATGTTCCTGCTCCTGATCGTTATTGTCGCCTTACTGCTTCTGGTCATTTTACGCTCAGCAAAAAAAGGCAAGTTGAAAAAAATTGTTCTGCGATCGGCAACCAGCCAGGCTGACGGCTTCAGTTCAACCGCTGACTACAGTTCACTGGTTGGTTCAGAAGGTGTCGCCCTCACAGTACTTCGTCCGGCGGGAACGGCTGACTTTGGTGGCCAGCGTCTGGATGTCGTTACCGATGGTGAATTTCTAGCCAAGGGAACCCGGATCAAAATTGTGCGGACAGAAGGTCGTCGCATTGTTGTGATTAAAATCGATTAGTCCGTCAAACGAAAGGAGACATCACCATGCCTACAGAAATTCTCGCCTACATTCTGATCATCGCCGCTATCATCATTTTCTTGTCACTGTTTTTCAGTTTCGTCCCTGTCGGACTCTGGATTTCAGCTGCTGCGGCCAATGTCAAGGTCGGCATTTTCAACTTGATCGGTATGCGCCTGCGCCGTGTCATTCCGACTCGAGTTGTCAATCCGCTGATCAAGGCTATCAAAGCAGGCCTGGATCTCAACATCAATCAGCTGGAAGCTCATTTTCTGGCCGGCGGTAATGTCGACAAGGTCGTCAATGCCCTGATCGCCGCCCAACGAGCTGATATCGATCTCGGTTTTGAAAGAGCCGCGGCCATCGACCTCGCCGGGCGCGATGTGCTCGAAGCTGTCCAGATGAGTGTCAATCCCAAAGTGATTGAAACGCCGCCAATCGCCGCCATCGCCAAAGATGGTATTGAATTGAAGGCCAAGGCCCGGGTAACCGTCCGTGCAAACATTTCCAGGCTAGTTGGCGGTGCCGGTGAGGCGACCGTCATCGCCCGCGTTGGTGAAGGTATTGTTACAACAATCGGTTCAGCCCAATCCCATAAAGATGTCCTGGAAAATCCCGACCGCATATCCAAAACTGTCCTCGACAAAGGTCTGGATGCTGGCACCGCCTTCGAGATTCTCTCAATTGATATCGCCGATGTCGATGTCGGACGCAACATTGGCGCCCAGCTGCAGACCGACCAGGCCGAGGCTGACAAGCGTATCGCTCAGGCTAAAGCTGAGGAGCGCCGAGCGATGGCCGTCGCCCGTGAGCAGGAAATGAAAGCCGAAGTTGTCGAGATGCGCGCCAAAGTCGTTGAAGCTGAAGCTGAAGTCCCTCGAGCTTTATCACAGGCCTTCCGTGAGGGCAAGCTTGGCGTGATGGATTACTACAATATGCAGAATGTCATTTCTGACACCCAGATGCGCACAGCAATTGCCGGAACTGGCAAGCCGGAAGCCACCGGTGATATTAAATAAAACGGATGATTAAGATGGATCGTGAAGGAAGTGACGAAAAGTGGCCACATTAGCTGATCAAGTCCGTGAAATGCTGCGGATTCTTGAAGTCGTCGATCCACAGGCTGCTGCTCGAATTAAAGGATTATCGGTTCCCGCTCCATCACCGGTTGCAGCTGTTCCTGTCCGAGCCGCAATGCCTGAGCCGTCTGCAGGGCCACCCTCGCAGCAGACTGCCCAGGTAACTACAGCCCGGCAAGTCGTTGCCGATCACCCCGTTTCGCAGGTATTACCCGAGCTGACGCAGGAAAAACTGGTGACGGGTATCATCTGGTCCGAAATCTTGAGCAAGCCTGTCAGCAGAAGACATTCACGACATATTTAAAAGCACACTTCATCACAAAGATCTTTTCCGGCAGAGACTGTTTATGATGAACAGTCTCTGTTTATTTTTCACGATACAAATCGATATTTCATGTAATGATTATTGCCTTGCCAAGCAATCCGTGTTAGTATAAGCTGATGCAAATTTTTATGATCAGGTGCCTGTCACCTGGGATATTTGATAAGAAGGGGAACGAATACATGAAACTGAACATTACAGAAACAGTCTTGCGTGATGCCAATCAGTCGCTTGTTGCCACCAGGATGCCGGAAAGTGATTTCGAGAACATCCTGGACACCATTAACAAGGCTGGTTACTACTCGGTCGAATGCTGGGGAGGAGCCACTTTTGATTCCTGTCTGCGTTACCTTGATGAAGACCCTTGGGAGCGCTTGCGCAAGATCAAAAAGCATATCACCAATTCAAAACTGCAGATGCTGCTGCGCGGTCAGAACATCCTCGGCTATCGCCATTACCCTGATGAAGTCGTTCGTCTGTTCGTCAAGCATTCCATCGAAAATGGCATCGACATTATCCGTATCTTTGATGCTTTAAATGACCTGCGCAACATTGAAGTCGCTGTTGACGAAACACTGAAGCGTGGCGGTCATGCCCAAGGAACGCTCTGCTATACCTTAAGCCCGATTCACAATCTCGACAAATTCGTCAAACTGGGCCGTGATCTCGAAAATATGGGTGTTCACTCCATCTGTATCAAAGACATGGCCGGCATCATGAGTCCCAAGGAAGCCTTTGATCTCGTGTCAGCACTCAAGCAGAATGTCAAACTGCCGGTCGTTGTCCACACCCATTCAACCACCGGTCTCGGGCCGATGACCCTGCTCAAGGCAGTCGAAGCTGGCGCTGACTGCATCGATACCGCGATTTCTTCCTTCTCAGGCGGTACTTCGCAGCCCGCTACCGAGTCAT
Organism: Clostridiales bacterium; assembly: GCA_003451915.1. Classification (GTDB taxonomy): domain Bacteria; phylum Bacillota; class Clostridia; order Saccharofermentanales; family UBA5734; genus UBA8949. The sequence continues at coordinate 22 of DMJC01000177.1, read as the reverse complement.
TGAATTACGCACTCAAAGAAAT
>DMJC01000011.1 GCA_003451915.1 Clostridiales bacterium | reverse complement strand
CTTTATAATCACGTCGACAATGTTGACCAGATCGGGATCGAGATCGGTAAAATTGCTATCGAACGCTTGAATGTTCAGGTCGCTGCAGCCTGTAGAGATTCAAAAGATCCGGCTGAAATTCTGATGCAGATCGCAATCGCACATCGCCGGTTTGCGCATGACAATCCGGAGCTCTATCAAGTCATCCTCAATCTGCCGTCGATGCAGGGGAAAAGCCTGGTTCGCACATTTCTCGACCCGATGCAAACTGCGCTGTTGCCTTTCATCAGTGATGAACAAACACGCATTTCCGCCTTGCGCGCCTATCGGAGCATGATCCACGGTTTTGTTTCACTTGAAGCAAATGGCTACTTTGAATTCTCTGGTTTGTCAATCGACGTCAGTTACCAGATGATGATCCGGTCATTTATCGAAAGCATCAAGGAGAGTGACCGATGAGCGAAATCAACACGACCGTCGGCGAAAAACGAACATTTGGAATAAATCCTTTATCAATATCTTTGTCATCAATATCGTGATGAGTTTTGGCCAGTTCCTGGCTGGCACCATGCTGCCCAGATATGTCGAGCACATGGGTGCCACAGCTGCCCTGATCGGCCTGGTGTCAGGCATCTTCGGCATAACTGCCCTGGGAATCCGGCCGTTTGTCGGTGCGATCACCGCATACTTTGACAAAAAATATTTGCTGGCTGTCACGGTCGGCATCATTTTCTTTGCGTTTCTGTGTTATGGCTTTGCCGACAGCATCCCGATGATCATCGCCGGCCGGCTTTTACAAGGCGTTGGTATGGGCTTTTTGGCGCCGCTGAACCTGGCATTAGCCAGCAATGCACTGCCCAGCGGCAAGCTGGCTTCGGGTATCGGCATTTTTTCATTGGGGCAAGCCATCGCGACAGCTGTTGGCCCGAATATTGCAATCACTCTGACCAAAACCTGGGGCTATTCGACGACATTTTTCATAGCAGCCGGATTACTGGTTGTCGTGCTGATTCTGGCTCTGCGCCTGGAAAGTGATCAGCCAGACAGGACAGACGGCTTTCGCTTTTCACTGAAAAACATCATTGTACCCGAGATGATCGTACCGGCTGTCATGGCTTTCTTTCTGGGTGGAACCTACTCGTGCATCAGTTCATTTATCGTCATTTATGGCGCCGCCAATGGGGTAGATAACATTGGGCTTTACTTCACGGCTTATGCTGTCTGTCTATTAATCAGCCGACCGGTCAGCGGCCGCTTTTCCGACCGGTATGGCGTCGACAAGACGATCATGCCTGGCATTGTTCTATTTGCAGGCTCATTTGTGCTGATCAGTTTTGCGCGGACCTTGCCGATGTTTATCCTGGCCGGTGTGGTATCGGCATTCGGTTATGGGATCTGCCAGCCGGCGATGCAGACACTTTGCATGATGCTTGTCCCGAAAGCCCGACGCAGTGTCGCCGGCAACACTTCTTACATCGGCACCGATTTCGGATTGCTGGTGCTGCCGGCTGTGGGCGGTTCACTGATTACGATCATTCAGCAGCAAGGCGGTGACAAAATAGCCGCCTACTCAGCCATGTACCGCTTCATGATCATTCCTATCTTGATTGCACTCGTAATTTTCATGTTAAACAGAAAAAAACTTACGGTGAAAGCCAGACGCTTGAATTAACCTGTTATGTCTATCTGTAAATCGGATTCCAAATAACTGTAGAGCTAATTTGTTGACAAAGTATCGTTGCAGCGATATAGTTAATATTGAATATCACTATCGTCGCAACGATATCAGATCCGGGGGCTAACTCATGATTCTTTTTCATGGCTCAAATCAAATAATCGAACAACCTAAATTGGGCAAAGGAAAAGCTTATAATGATTACGGCCCGGGCTTTTATTGCACTGAAAATCTGGATCTGGCCAAAGAATGGGCGTGCCCGCTTCCGAAAGACGGCTTTGCTAATCAGTACGAATTGAATATTAACGGACTGTTTTCACTCAATTTGTCAGATAATCGTTATCACATACTCAATTGGCTGGCGTTGCTGCTAGAAAATCGAACATTCGATATAACAGCATCGTTGGCGTTGCAGGCTCGTGAATATATCATCCAGACATTCATGCCGGAACTGAAAAACATAGACTATATCATTGGCTACCGGGCAGATGATTCCTATTTTTCTTTCGCAGAAGATTTTGTCAGTGGCTCCATTTCACTGCGCGATCTGAATGAGGCCATGCATCTGGGAGCGCTTGGTGAACAGGCTGTTCTGATCTCACCTTGCGCTTTTAATCATCTTCAATTTGTAAAGTATGAAATTTCCAGTCATCAGGAATACCATATTAAAAGGGTGAATCGAGATTACTTTGCTCGTCAGCAATATCAAGACCGTAAAAGGGATTTGAAATCTTTGAAAGAAGATTTGTTTGTGCTGGACATCCTCAGAGAAGAGATGAAAAACGATGATCCACGCATACAATGAGGTTTACCTGTCAAAAGCACAAAGAACACTGGCAGCCATGATGGACTGTGCCGTTTATGATCTGAATTACGAGCCTGATGAGTTTTTCACATTATTCTTGCAATCGGGTCTCGGCGACGAATTTGGTCGCGGCAATCCCAAATTTATTGCCGGAAAAAGCGGAGCAGAGCTGGCACTAGACGTTATCTACCAGGTATCAGGTCAGATGATGGAAGTAAAGTCAGTACCGCGTTATACACGATCACCGATATACTGGGCTGCCTGGTCTTTAGCCTATTATCAATGGTTCTCAGGTTATTGCTTAGCTGAAATCCATCAAATTCTGCCGTTCGTTGAATTACTGAAAATGTATCCGACCCTTCATGAAGCTGATATCAGCAAGTTTGTCACCATTGTCGATGAATTCATGACAGCCAGTAAAAATGAGCGTGAAACCAATTTACGTCAGCTGCGTATTTATAATGGCTTTTCGCAAAAAGACCTGTCTGTTCGTTCTGGGGTAGCCTTGCGCATGATCCAGCTATATGAACAAAAACAAAATGATATCAACAAAGCTCAGGCTATTACCCTGCACTGCCTGGCTATGGCTTTAAACTGCCGGATCGAAGATTTGCTTGAGTGATGCAGACCAATCATCTGTCGATGCAGTGACAGGTCTTTCGCTATAATATAAACTGTTATATAATATCATTAACCATCTAAAATCTAATCATGCAACACTTTTCTCATTGCACATCATGATGCTTTGCAAGCAGAAAGAGGTACAAACATGACGAAAATCACAGCAGACATCGGAATCATCGCTGCCGGTCCGGCCGGCCTTTGCGCGGCAGCAGCTGCGGCTGAAGCCGGCGCGCAGGTGGTGGTCTTTGAAAAGGCTAACGTTGCCGGCGGCACAGCCAACATGGGCATGGGCCCGTTCGGCGTTGAGAGCCGCATTCAGCGCAAGAGCATGATTATATCTGGAAATCAGGCAGTACAATCGGACGTCTGTGATATTTACAATGGTACCTATTATTTTTACCTGCCGGGCAATACGATGGGGTTTGCAGTCAACAGCGGCCGGATGGCCGGCGAATATGCAGCTGAATATGTCGCTGCTTTTTAGCATTAATTCCAGGCTTTATCTGAACTAGACCAGTGCAACAGGCAATCTGTTTCATTAATAATCGCATCACAGATTGGCCGTAAGAATAGCTCGATGCCAATGATGATTTCTGAAAATGAAAGAAATTGATTGTCGATCGTTTTTAGAAAATAACGCCATTTTGTGAGCATGTCTGAATCTTCAGACAACGCTGAGAGCCTCGACAAGCTGCCCTGATTAAATTCAGTTCCGCGGTTAACAATAGTCTGTTTGATTGCTTGCTGCAGAATGAACCCGTCAAAATTAAAACATTGTGATAAAAAATAGATATCATAAAAATCTTTCATTCGACCGGTCAACTCAAAACGCTGTAATATAGCGTCAAACTTTTCAGCAATGGTACTGTCCAGGGAATAGGTCAATATCTCAGGAGCAGAATATCCTTCGAGCTGTGGTTGAAAATATCGTTTTTCTGCGTGTGGGACAATAATATCACCAACACCAACGTCGATAT
>DMJC01000304.1 GCA_003451915.1 Clostridiales bacterium | reverse complement strand
ATATTGGGCATGCCGCTGCGGATAGTCGGCGGAACCAGTATGAAATGCTGGCCGATATAATCAAAGAGATCAAAATAGTGGGTCACGGCTGATGGAAATGCATCGTCAGCGGCTGACGTCAGTTTTAGAGAAAAATAGGTCGGAATCAGCAGAATTGATGACAGACCGGCACCGAGCAAAGAATAAGCGCTAAATCGGCCGATTGCACCCAAAAGCTGACGCGGACGGGCAAGTCGCTGATGCTGCAGCAAGGCTACCGGGAAATACAGCACTGTAAAAATAATGATAAAGAAAGCAATGTAGTAATTACTGTATAGAATATACCCCAGGGTGATGCAGTAGAGCAGGCATTTCCGGTCACGGATCAGCCTGACCAGGCCTAGCATCAGCAGCGGCAGGGCAAACAGGCCATCCAGCCACATGATATCCCAGGAATAGGCCAAGGCATAGGCAGACAGTGCATAAAATGAGGAAATCGCCACCATCTGCAGGTTTTCCTCCTGCCAGGCGCCACGCAGGAAAGCAAAAAAGAAAGCACCGCAAAGGCCTATTTTTATCAGTGTAAGCAGCATGATGGCTTCGGTCACATAAGCTGCAGGAAATAGAACAAGGATCACATTGAGCGGGCTTGCCAGATAGTAAGCATAGAGTGACCAGAAATTGACACCCAGGCCGCCTGCCCAGGAATAAAAAAGATTGCCGCCGCTGACGAATTTTTCCCGGAGTTCTGCGATAAATGGTGCGTACTGATGATAAAGGTCAATGGTCAGAACATTGCGGTTACCGACCGGAAATATCCCGCGGGTCATGTAGCTGATCAGGAGAATGATCGCTGGAATCGCAAAAGCGGCCAGCGCCAGATAATTGCGCTGAACTGCCTGTTTCATCTGCTGTCCGAGGTCTCTGGGGCTGGCCGGCAACTTCGAGTTTTTCATCATGGCTGAATCTCCAATCTGTCTGAATTGTCAAAAGCTGTTACGGTGTTAAAAGAATCAGGGCAAGCAATTCCAGCGGTTGGTCACTGCCATTGCGGATGCTGTGGCTTGAACCATGCTGATTGATGGCAGCGTCACCCGATCGTAAAACCTGTTCAGGTCCATCCGGTCTTTCCAAAAGCAATCCTTCGCCAGCTATGATATAAAATATCTCTTCCTCATGCTGATGGTCATGCAGGCCGATCGAACAGCCGGGGCCTAGCGTCAGGTGCGCGCAAAGACGTGCATTGCCAGCAAATTCGCCCGGTTTGAAGAGGTGTTTGATGATGACCTGACCCTCGCCGCCCCGCATACGTTCTCTGATTTCAGTAACCATATCATTTTCACGCTTAATCATCTCAGTCCTCCGGCCGCGCACACAGCGCTCTTTAATTTTATACCACGAATAGCACAGTTTGACCAGTTTGCCACATGAACATTTGGACGCAAAACAACGTTTGAATGTTCCCGGAATCTGCCCGCAACGACAATTACGTCTGATAGAGCTGTTCAGCCATATATGAACTTCGGACCAGCGGACCCGATGCAACAGCTGCAAAGCCAAGCTGCAAAGCTTTTTCACGATATGCAGCAAACATGTCCGGATGAATATACTCACGAACGGGCAGATGGCTGCGTGAAGGTGCCAGATATTGGCCGATGGTCAGCATTCCACAATGATGCTCTCGTAAATCAGCCATGACTTGATAAATCTCAGCGGCGGTCTCACCGAGGCCGACCATCAGGCCTGATTTGATTGCAAGATCAGGATTCAGCTGATACGCCTGTTCCAGAACAGCCAGTGAACGCCGGTAATCGGCGGCCGGCCTGACCTCCGGATAAAGCAGGGGAACGGTTTCAATATTATGGTTAAGAACGTCAGGATGAGCCGCGACAACGGTGGCCAGCGCATCAGGATTACCTTGAAAATCAGGAATCAGCACCTCGATAATGGGCGGCTGCGTCTGACAACGGGACCTGATCGACTGGATGACATCAGCAAAATGGCCAGCGCCGCCATCAGCCAAGTCATCACGTGTTACTGATGTCACAACAACATGACGCAATCCGAGTTTAGCCACAGCCTCGGCCAGATTGGCCGGTTCTTCAGGATCCAGCGGCTGCGGGCGGCCTTTGCTGACCTGGCAAAAACGGCAATTGCGTGTGCAGATGCTGCCCATGATCAGAAATGCCGCTGATTTTCGGCCAAAGCACTCACCGCAATTCGGGCAGCCGGCTTCTTCGCAGACAGTATATAAAGACAGGCCCTGCATCAGGCTGCGAACACCGAGAGCAGCCTCACCGCTCATTGATTTTGCTTTCAGCCATTCAGGTTTGCGAGCTGGCAATATTCTATCCATATCGGATTGAGTCATCTGCTTCCTCCGGTCAGCTGATCTATTGAAATGGTTTCAAAGGGCCGGCCAAAGGCTGTCGCAAGGTTAACAGCCATCTTACGGTACGCGTTGTCCATATCAACGTCATGGCCCAGTTCTCGGGCAACAGACGTGACACCTTTTGAAAGGCCGCACGGATTAATCCAAGAAAAGGGGGTTAAATCGGTATTAATATTAAAAGCAAATCCGTGCATCGAAATGCCTTGCTTGACAGCCAGGCCAATGGCGGCAATTTTACGTTCGCCGGTCCAGACGCCGGTTAATTTACCGCTTCTGGCCNNATTGAATACTCTTCCTGCAGCAGCTGGATGATGGCTTGCTGCAGCTGGCTGACGAACTGACGGATCCCGCCTTCATAATCATTCAGGCGAAAAATCGGATAACAGACCAGCTGCCCAGGTCCGTGATAGGTCACATCACCGCCGCGTTCGATCCAATGAATCGCTATGCCGCGCCGCTGCAGTTCGTCCTCGGATAGGTAGATATTCTCGGTATGCCCACGGGTGCCCATCGTCAAAACCGGCGGGGGTTCAAGTAAAAGGCAGATGTCACCAATCTCACCTGCTTGCCGCCGGGTGACTAGTTGCTTCTGGATATACAGCGCTTTTTCGTAATCCAGAATGCCGTTCCGGCAGATCAAAAAAGCATCCATTAATCGCTCCATGAGCAAAGAATATACAGATTTTATCAAATATATTTCGCTGCCGCAATCGTCCTTGACACCTCGCCGGATCGTTGTTAGATTTAAAGCATGTACGGATGGATGCAAAAATTTAAAGAGGTTTTGAGTACTGTATTGCCGATAACCGCATTGGTTATCGTTTTGAATTTAACATTTGTACCTCTCAGCGCACAACAGATGATCAGCTTTTTGCTGGGGGCATTGCTGATTGTCATCGGCATGACCATCTTCCTGATGGGAGTAGATCTCAGTGTATCACCTCTTGGCAATTATCTTGGCGATTGGATTATTCGTAAGAACCGTGTCGCTGTTGTTTTAGCCGCAGGTTTATTCCTCGGTTTTTTCATATCGATCGCGGAACCTGATTTGCATATTCTGGCTGGTGAAGTCGAATTTGTCACCCTCGGTCAGATGGGTAAATGGGGACTTGTGCTGACCGTTTCGGTCGGAATCGCCGTCATGATCGCGGTTGGCCTGCTCAGAGTCATATTCAGACTGCCATTATATATACTGCTTTCAATCACTTATCTGCTCATTTTTATTCTGGCATTATTTGTCAGGCCGGAAATCCTGGCCATCGCATTTGACTCGTCCGGCGCGACAACCGGCGCGATGACTGTGCCTTTTATTCTGGCTTTGGCGCTGGGTGTCGCCCGTAGAGAAAAAGGTGGCAAAGACTCGGAAAAAGACAGTTTTGGTCTGGTGGGAATCGCATCAGCGGGTGCAATTATATCCGTCCTGATCCGCAGCTATTTCATGCCAGCTGGTGAATTTGCGGCGACAATTGAGTTTGGTAGCCCGCCAAATGGCAATATCCTTTTGATTTTTATTAATGAGATGCTGCGTCAGGCTTTTGAAGCTGCTCTGGCGATCCTGCCTTTACTTGTGATTTTACTGATCAGCCGGTACAAATTTATCAAACTCAAGCGAGCTCAGCTGTTTCGCATGCTCCGTGGTTTTCTGCTGACCTGGTTAGGTCTGGTCCTTTTATTAACCGGGGTCAATGCCGGTTTTATGGAGGTTGGCAGAATAATCGGCAGTCGTCTAGCGCAGATGGATAGCAAGCTGCTTCTCATTTTAATCGGTTTTATCCTGGGATTTGTCACCATACTGGCCGAACCTGCTGTGCATGTCCTGACCCGGCAGATCGAAGATGTCACCAGCGGATCTGTCCGCCGGGCGGCCATTTTGGGAGCATTGTCTCTAGGTGTCGGTTTTGCTGTCATGTTTTCTATTCTGCGGATTTTGATACCGCCGCTGCAGCTTTGGCATATTTTATTACCGGGCTATATTCTGTCAATCATCCTGGCTAATACAGGCTCGAAATTGTTCGTCGGAATTGCTTTTGACTCGGGGGGCGTCGCCTCGGGTCCGATGACCGCAACTTTTATTCTTGCCTATGCGCAAGGTGCGGCCAACGCTGTCCAGAGTGCCAATGTTTTAATTGATGGTTTCGGCGTAATCGCTCTGGTTGCACTGACTCCCTTGATCACATTGCAAATTCTGGGTATTATCTATCGTCGAAAAGCGCAGTTGAAAGGGGGCATCTCAGGTGTCCGAAAATCCGACTGAAAACCAGATATGGCAGTTACTGGCCGTTATCGTCAATGCCGGTCAGGGCAGCAAGGCCCTGAGACAAGGCCGTCTGGCTGGTATAACCGGTGGAACGATCCTGCTCGGTCACGGAACGGCTGGCAAGCATAGTCTGCTCTGGTCAGATGATTCTGAAATACGCCGTGAAATTGTGCTAATGGTTGCAGATGAGCATCGAATCCAGCAAGCCCTCGTCAATCTGCAGCAGGCATTAAAACTTGGCAAGCCATTTCATGGGATTGCCATCAGTATTAAGATCTGTGGTTTACTCGGTTCATCGGTTTGCCAGACAAACTTAACTTTAGAGGCGGAGGATGATGACATGAATCTGCAAAAAGCTGTATTTGCCATTGTTGATAAAGGAATGGCGGAAATGATCGTTGATGCCGCTGAAAAAGCCGGCGCTCATGGCGCAACGATTATCAATGCCCGCGGAGCCGGCATACATGAAACCAGTCGGCTGTTCTCCCTGGCAGTTGAACCCGAACGGGAGATTGTGCTGATCATTGATGACAGCGCGCGGATGCCGGCAATAATCGAGGCAGTCCGTCAAGCCGCCGATCTCGATCAGCCAGGTCATGGCATTCTCTTTGCCGTTGATGTTGATCATGCAATAGGACTTTACAAAGGTTAAGGTTTAATTGCATTGAAAAAGGGGGCTGTCAATAATAGACAGCCCCGACGGTATTACGAGAAGATTATTTATTGATCAGATTAATCTTGCCGATCAGCGGCAGTGGCGTATCTGTGCCGTTAAGGGCGGAGATAATGCCCATGATGACCAGGACAACATAGAAAATGTAGATCACAAATCCAATGATGATGACGGTCAGTATGCTGGCAATAATGCCGAGTATGAAAATGAGCAGGCAGTTGTTGGCATGGAATTTGCCATACGGATTGTTATATTCCTGAGCGACCAGGGGTATGAAGAAAAGGATTGGAATGATGTACATGATGATCATGATGGCTTTGCCCTTGTTGACTTGTTCTGCATCAAACATAATAACACTCCTCCTAGGATTTTATGATTTGATTATAAAGTGTTGTGACAATTAATTCAATTGCTTCTGATGAAAATTGTTAAGTTTGATTTATAATAAAAGCATCTCGTTATCAACAGTGGAGGAAATTATCATGGCATTATCTAGCATTGAATCGCATAAATCTTCAATCAGAAATACAGATGCCAACATCATTGCAATAATGGCTTATCTGGCTGCCGGCATTATTGGCTGGATCCCGATTGTCCAGTATTTGTCGTGGATTATCCCTCTCTTGATCTTTTTAACTGAAAAGCAAAGCAAGTTTGTCAAATTCCATGCAGTTCAATCATTCATAATAACGTTAATCGATTCGGTCATCAGTTTTATCCTGATTGTTATTATAAGAAACACAGTCATCATCAATGCCATAGCTGATATGGAAAACACATTAGGTGCGTTTGCCTGGATGGCAATTCTAACTGGCCTGGCAACTGTCGTATCCTTAATCTATTCTGTATTTGCGATCATCGCTCTGGTCAATGCCTATCAGTACAAGCTTTATAAAATTCCGGTGATCGGCAGCATCGCGGAAAAGATTGCCGCTAAAAAAGGCTGATGCTGGTTTATACTATGCTTCAGTTAAATTTCCCGGAGTCAGAGCTTCAAGATATTCTTCTTCTGAAAAGACCGCAGGAATTACCAGGTTAAAATTGATTGTAACTTCATAATTTTTAATATCAGATAAATCAGACCATTGTCCCAAAAAAGCTTTATCCAGGCTGTCTGGCCTGGTCATGGACAGAATCAATCCGCTGTTATCTGATTTGATCAGCAGTTTCAGGTGCCCGGGGATGATCCCTTCAACGGCAGAACGTTGGCCTGCATGTCTGATGACTTCCTCGGCGTTTTTTTCCAGCAAGGCTGTCGACACGGGTGATGAAGACTGATATAGACGATGGCAGCTGAAAGACTGCTGAGGATCAGGTCTGGTCAAGTCCCTGCATAATCCATCCTGGTGAATATGCCGGCCATGAAATTTATGATCTGATATTTTAAATCTCTTCAATATAAAGCCTCCTCCAGCCTGCTTAAAAGCTCAACTCCGTTGATTTCGCTGGCAGCAATCGGCAGGATAGCCGCTCCCGGCGCTAGTCTGGCCATTTGATCAAGCAACTGTGGGGATGGCATTGTAACATCAATCTTGTTGACAACAACGGCCTTGGCCCCCTGCAATTGCTGTTCCAGAAGAGGTGTGGCAATTTTATAAAGCACTTCCCAGCGTGAAGCATCGACAATGGCCACTGTCAATATGGGTAAGTCCGGATCACCATAGCGGGCAAACAAATCAATAATCTTTGTCAAGGTAGCCATGCCTGTCAGTTCAACGACTATCCAGTCGGGATTGATCTCTGCCTGTATTTTTTGCGTTGCTGTCAGTAAATCACCCGATATCTGGCAACAAACACAACCGCCAAACAAAGGCGTGATTTTGATGCCTGTTTCAGCCAGCAATTCCTGATCAATGCCGACTTTGCCGATCTCGTTTTCAATAATGGCGACCGTCTCTCCGCGAGCAGTCATAGATCGGATCACCTTCTGAATAATCGTCGTTTTGCCTGAACCCAGGAAACCGCTAAAGATCAGGAGTTTCATCTCATACCTCACCTGGAT
>DMJC01000263.1 GCA_003451915.1 Clostridiales bacterium | reverse complement strand
GAGAAAATACTGCTCAATAGCCTGTCGGCTGGGTTCATGCATCTGCATGGGCAACCGGCAATAACGGGCAACCGTCGCCATGGTCAGATCATCTTGCGTCGGGCCGAGCCCGCCTGTCAGGATAACCAGATCTGATCGGGATGCAGCCAGATCCAGAGTCCCCAGAAGCCGCTCAACATTATCCCCGACAACGGTTTGGAAATAAGAATTGATGCCCATCAGACCCAGTTCCCGGGCAAGCCAGGCAGCATTGGTGTTGACGATCTGCCCCAAAAGCAGCTCCGTACCCACGCAGATGATCTCAGAAGAACCAATATCATGCATTGAGGTTGTCCTCCCCTGTTTCGGGTTCTGTTGTCAAGTCATTTTCAATAAGATTCAAGCTGTCCAGTCGTCTGCGGATCTGGGATGCTTTTCGGCTGCTGTCTTCAACCTCATTCAGAGCACGGGTGAGACGGTTTTTCGTCCGGTCCAGAGATTCTTGGAAAAGATGGAAATCCCGCTGGACTTCACTGAGGTTCTGGGCAATCAGCAATGATTTCTGTTCAAGCGCCTGCAGGCGGAATGTTGCCTGCAGACCAGCCAGCATTGCGGTCATCGAAGACGGGCCGGTGATGATGATCCGGTAATTCCGATAAATCTCAGCAATCAGGTCAGCTTCCCGGACAACCTCTGCAAACAGAGTCTCTGTCGGCAGATAGAGGATTGCAAAGTCTGTTGTCTTGGGCGGCAGCAGATAAAGCTCGGCTATTTTTTTAGCTTCCTGTCTGATCCGGCTATTCAGGTCGCGCCGGAAAATTTCTGCGGACTCAAGATCGCCGGCATCGAGCGCATACAGCAGCCGGGACAGATAATCCATCGGGAATTTTGCATCGATCGGCAGCAAGACAGGATCTTTCTGCTCACCACCGCCCGGAATGCGGATTACGAATTCGATGGTCTCCTGCTTTTCACTGCGGATCCGCACATTACGGTCAAACTGGCCCGGAGCGAGAATGTCCTCCAACAGCCGCTCCAACTGTAATTCACCGATGATTCCCCGCGTTTTGACATTGCCCAGGATCTGCTTCAAGGATCGGACTTCTGCTGTTACATTCTGCATCTCCAGCAAGCTGCCCGAGACTTTGCCCAGACTCTCTGCAACAGAGCGCCGCACACTTTCAAGCTGCTGGCCGCTGCCCTGGCCAAGCTGTTGCAGCTGACCCAGAAACAGCGCATTGACTTCCCGCTGATCTCGGTTAGATTCGGCTACACGGCTGGCGATATTATTTTGCATCAATTCCAGCTGGCGCGAAAAGTCCTGGCTGAGATGACTGATGTCTTCACGCAGGACTCGTTCAGCCAGCCGGCTTTCCCGTTGCTGGCGTATCAGGCGCCAGACAATCACGGTTAATACAATGGCCAAGATTAACAGCAATGATGAAATCAGCAGTAGAACAGGTCCGGAAAGGTCGGGCAAGTTTATCGATGATCCGGCCATCGGCCATTTTTGCAGCAAAGTCGGGATCAAATCAGTTTCTCCTGACGTTTGAATGCCAAAAGCGTATTTTGCATCAGCATGGCAATGGTCATCGGGCCAACGCCATTGGGTACTGGTGTAATCGCCGAAGCCAGAGGTTCGACCGCCGGATAATCAACATCACCGACAACCTTGCCATTTTCATCACGGTTGATGCCGACATCGATAACCACGGCGCCTGGTTTGACAAAGTCAGCTGTGACAAAGCGGGCGCGGCCGATTGCTGCAATCAGAATATCGGCTTCGCGGCAGAGTGCCGGCAAATCGCGTGTTTTCGAATGAGCCATGGTCACTGTGGCGTTCTCTTTCAGCATAAGCTGGGCGACCGGCTTGCCAACCATGTTGCTGCGACCTATCACGACGCAGCGTTTGCCGGCGACAGGTATTTCATAGGCTTTAAGCATAGCCATAACACCGGCCGGAGTACAGCAGACCAGGCAATCATGGCCTTGCAGCAAAAGGCCAGCATTCAGCGGATGAAGGCCATCGACATCCTTTTCCGGTGATATTGCCTGAATAAATGCGAACTCGTTTCGATGGCCAGGCAGCGGCAACTGGCAGAGAATCCCATTGACCTTAGGATCTGCATTCAGCGTCTGGATCAATTCCAGTAATTCGTCATCACCGGTTTCAGCAGGCAGGTCATAACCATAAGACCTGATACCGATTTCCTCACAGGCTTTCTTTTTGTTACTGACATAGATCGTCGAGGCTGGATCATTGCCGACCTGAATAACAGCCAGTCCTGGCTGCTTACCGGTCTCGGCGCGGATTGCCGCGATCTCCGCGGCGATCTGGCTGCGGATTTTCAGGGCTAATTCTTTCCCGTTGATGATGATTGACATACTTCTCTGCCTCCTGTTTATGCTCTCCAAGTTGTTTAGGTATTAATTTGTCAGGACCATCCCCGATTAGATCGGTACGGCCTGCCCGTCGCAAGGCGTCAAGAACCTTGTCTCTGTTTTCTGGTTTGCCGGATTGCAGCAATGCGCGCTGTAAAACCTTTTCCGCTCCATCGGGCACATGAACCGGCTGTAAAGTCATCGGGTCAAGGCCAGTGTAATACATGACCGCCGACACTGTGCCGGGTGTAGGGTAGAAATCCTGGACCTGCTCTGGCATCACCCTGTTACGTTTGATTTCCAGCGCCAGTTCAATCGCATCGTTGAGGTCACAGCCCGGGTGGCCGGAAATAAGATAAGGAACAAGGAATTGTTTCAGTCCCAGCCGCTTGTTGGTCTGCTCATATTTTACCTTAAATGCCCGATAAAC
>DMJC01000282.1 GCA_003451915.1 Clostridiales bacterium | reverse complement strand
TGTAAACCTTTAACCTTACTAACATTATATGATTATCAGAAAATTAAGTCAAACCGGAAGCCGCTTTTTCAGAATGTTTTTTGGCCCCCTTCTCAGCTCGTCTTTCGATCAGACCAGTTCTCAATTCTGCTGGATTTCCGATCAGGTAATCGTATTCCAAATCATTGTCATAGATATCAAAATAAGAACAGATTAAGCCATCACTTGCCATATAGTCAGTAAAACCTGTAATTCACACCAAAAATCTTTCTTTTTCACGGAAAAACCACCAAAACAAATAATGTCGTATTTTTCACGTTTTATCTTCACATGTTTTTCTCAATCTGATATAATTAAGGTGCCTGAAGAGGTAAAATATCACAAAGTACAGTTCATTTCCAGGAATTAATCCATAGACCTTAGCGTCAGATAATTCTAAGAAAAAACTGTTGCTAAGGAGGAAAAGAAAAATGGAAGACAAGAAGATCATCTGCAGAGACTGCAACCAGGAATTCGTATTCACCGTTGGTGAGCAGGAATTCTACAAGGAAAAGGGGTTCGAGAACGAGCCAGTCCGTTGTCCTGAATGCCGTCGGGCGCGCAAAAACAGCAGGCGTCAGCAGGGCGGTTACGACAATCGTTAATCAATGATTTAAAGTCGCAACTAACCACAAAGCTGTCTCTGCAACGAGGCAGCTTTTTTTGTGCAGAATCGACAACAATTCAATCAAAAAGATGCCATTTTGATTGATTGACTTGACAAGTTACCAGGCGCACACTATAAAGTGGCGAGGTTTTTAAAACGTAGCACAAGTAGGAAGGGAGAAATAAAATGAACTATCATCTTTACCTGACCCTGACACCTGAAGCGTTAATCGCTTCAATGCTCAGCCCGGAGGAGTTTGCTGCTTATTATGCGATCGGCGAGCACAGCAAACCCAATGGGCAAGTCATGTTTATTGAAATAGACCCGCTCTTTCGCAGCGAAAAGCTGCAGATTGAAAAGGCTTTGATGCGATGTGTGCCAAACGCCGATGGTACACCAAAAAGCTCTGTCTATATTGCGATTTATCGGGTTCTCGAACACATCCCAATCGCTGCATTGGGTGATTTTTATTTTGTCACACGTGACGGCCGTGCGTTGCGCACCTCTAAAACGCAAGCCGAAAACGGAGAAATCGGACTCCACTTGTATTATGAACTGGCACCGGTCCGTCCGACCGTCGTCAGTCCGCTTGGCCCGGTTGATTTCAAGGATCTGCTGGTCGGACACCGCGGTGATTTCCCCAGCGTGCCTGCGATTGCATTCGCCGAGATGCGTCTTGGTGAACTGGCAACGAATCCGCAGTTCGGTGAGGTCAATGATCTGCCCTATGATAATATCAGCCACCTGCGCCAATGCCTGACGGAGGTCAGCACTAAAATCATTTCATCTAAAATGTTTGACCTGAGCGGATCCGGAATTTTTTCATACAGGGTCATCAAAGGTGGCGTCTACATCGGTAATGCAACCGAAGGTATTGTGCTCTATCCAATGCCTTTGATGTCTGAACTCAGAGAAAAGAACTATGCCTGGTGGCGTTCAATACATGTCTGATCATAATAAAATAACAAGAATGGAGTAAAAATTGTATGAATACACAAGTATGGCTATATCTGGGCATGGGTCTTGGCATCATCGCCTTTTTGATCGCTTTAGCCATTTTCCAGTGGGTTAATAAACAGGATGCCGGTTCGGAAACCGCCCGTCGGATTACCAAGGCCATCCGTGAAGGTGCCTGGGCTTACCTTCGCCGCCTATACAGTGCGCTGGCCGGTGTCGCCATTGTTTTCGGCATTATTCTGGCGATTGTTTTTTCCTTTGAAGAAGGCAGCTTCGGCATCCTGGTCGGGCTTGAAACTGCAGGCGCTTACATTGTCGGCGCACTTTGTTCCGCTGTTGCCGGTTATCTTGGCATGTCGGTCGCTGTACGCGCAAACGTCAGGACGTCAGTTGCTGCCAAGAAATCATTGAATGCTGCTTTCAACGTCGCTTACAGGGCCGGTGCTGTTCTGGCCCTGGCCATGGTTGGCATTGCAGTTTTCGGCATGTGCCTCATTTACATCTTAACCGGCAATCCCGAAGTTGTTCTCGGTTTTTCGTTCGGCGCTTCTTCCCTCGCCTTGCTGGCCAAAGCCGGCGGCGGCATCTACACCAAAACGGCTGACATCGCTGCAGATCTGGTCGGCAAAGTCGAAGCCGGCATTCCTGAGGATGATCCCCGCAATCCGGCCGTCATCGCTGATAATGTCGGTGACAACGTTGGTGATGTTGCCGGCATGGGTGCTGATATATTTGACTCCTATGTCGCTGCGACTGTGGCGACCATGCTGATCGGTTTCACAGGTTTTCTGACCGCCCCAGCTGAAACACGCATCTTTTATACCGTCCTGCCCCTGATCCTTTGCATCGTCGGCATCATCTCCTCGATCATCGGCCTGCAGCTGGTCAAGGTCGGCAAAAACGGTAAGCCGGGAACAGCATTAAACATGGCGACCGTGATCACCTGCCTGATCTTCGGTGTGCTGGCCACCATCTTGTTCGTGGTGATGAAGTGGAATTTCGGTGCCTTGATTGCCACCGTTTCCGGACTGCTGATCGGTGTCATCATCGGTTTCACAACCGATTATTTCACGGATGACAATTTCCACCCGGTGCGCCGGACCGCTGAAATCGCCAAATCCGGTTCAGCCCTCAACATCATTACCGGCTTATCCTATGGCTTCATTTCTATCGCGCCGTCCTTGATCGGTATAGCCGTTGCCACAGTCATCGCTTACTTCTCAGCCCAGGCCTTCGGTCTGCCAGGCGTCTATGGTGTCGGTATCGCCGCGGTCGGCATGCTGTCCCTCACGGGCATCGTGGTCGCAAATGATGCCTATGGGCCGATTGTTGACAATGCCAAGGGTATTGCCGAAATGTCCGGTATGGGCGATGAAATTGTCACTCGCTGTGACGTTCTCGATTCTGCCGGCAACACAGCCAAAGCCATTACCAAGGGTTTTGCCATCAGCGCTGCTGCACTGACCGTGCTGGCCCTGTTCGTTTCCTATAAAGAACAGATCGAGCAATATCTGCCTGAAGGCAAAGATCTGGTTCTCAGCCTGCTCGATCCGCTGGTGCTGGCCGGAATTTTGCTGGGTGCCATGG
>DMJC01000214.1 GCA_003451915.1 Clostridiales bacterium | reverse complement strand
TCATAGCCGACATAACCGGGCGGCGAGCCGATCAGTTTTGAGACGTCGAATTTTTCCATGTATTCGGACATGTCAATCCGGATCATGGCGTTTTCATCACCAAACATGACCTCGGCCAGAGCACGGGCCAGCTCAGTCTTGCCGACGCCGGTCGTGCCGAGGAAAATGAACGAACCGGTCGGACGTTTGGGGTCTTTAAGGCCGAGGCGGCCCCGGCGAATGGCCTTGGCCACAGCGGTCACAGCCTCGTCCTGACCGATGACCCGATTTTTCATCTCTTCTTCTAGGTTTTTCAGACGCTCATTGTCACTCTCGGTCAGCTTGCGCACCGGGATGCCCGTCCAGCTGGCCACGATGTCGGCGATGGTATCGGGTGTCAGGACTTCATGATCTGAACTCAGCTTCTTTTTCCAGTCGGCGCGCAAGGTTTCCAGCCGATCGGTCAGCTCCTGCTCTTCCTTGCGCAGAGCAGCAGCCTGTTCAAACTCTTCACGATCGGCTGCTTCTTTCTTGCGGATGGACAGATCGGCGATCTGAGTCTCCAGGGCTTTGAGCTCGACAGGCTCGTCGACCTTTTGCATGCGGATACGCGAGGCGGCTTCGTCGATCAGGTCGATGGCCTTGTCTGGCAGAAAACGGTCGGAGATGTAACGGACCGACAGGGCAACCGCAGCTTCAATGGATTCATCAGTGATGCGGACATTGTGGTGTTGCTCATATTTTTCGCGCAGTCCTTTTAAAATCAGCACAGCCTCATCAGGAGTCGGTTCGCCGACAGTCACCGGCTGGAATCTGCGCTCGAGAGCGGCATCTTTTTCAATATGCTTGCGGTATTCGTCGATAGTCGTGGCTCCGATGATCTGCAATTCACCGCGGGTCATCAAGGGTTTGATGATATTGGCAGCATCCATGGCGCCTTCGGCGGCACCGGCTCCGATGATCGTGTGCAGCTCATCGACAAAAAGCAGCACATTGCCGGCTTTGACGGCTTCATCGAGGCCTTTTTTCAGGCGCTCTTCGAATTCGCCGCGATATTTGGAACCGGCTACCATGCTGGCCATGTCCAGCGAGATGATCCGCTTGTTTTTCAGGATATCAGGCACATCGCCGGCAGCGATTTTCTGGGCGAGGCCTTCGGCAATGGCAGTTTTGCCGACGCCGGGCTCACCGATCAGGCACGGGTTGTTTTTGGTGCGGCGGCAGAGAATCTGCATGACACGGCTGATTTCTTCGCTGCGGCCGATGATCGGGGCAAAATGGTTCTCTTTGGCCAGACGGGTCAGGTCACGGCCGAATTTCTCCAAAGTCGGTGTGTTGGATTTGCTGCCCTTGGTGGCTTTACCGCCAGACGGGACAGCACCGCCGCGCGATTGCAGGTTGCGGTTGATATCAGCGAAGGGATCGTTACTGTCAGGTTCAGTTTCACTTTCTTCCGGCTGACCCTCTTCTTCACCATTATCACCTTTAGGCTGGTTCTGCAGACTTTGCGCCAGTTGATTGTAAAGCGGTCGCGGTTCCAGGCCGTTAGCCTTCAAGATACGCATGGCAACACTCTCGCCCTCACGGATAATACCCATCAGGAGATGTTCGGGGTCGATGACGTCGAGTTGGCGCATCCGGGCTTCATAGGCAGCCAGTTCAACGACGCGTTTGGTGCGTGGTGTAAACATGGCCATGACTTTTTCGGCATCAATGCCGTTGTCCAGGTCGACATCGGCCGGTTCCTGGCCGTTCATCTGTTTTAAGGCCTCCTGAACTTTCTCCAGCGTAACATCAGCGCCAGCCAGCAGCTCAAAAGCAGGGCCCTGCTGTTCACCCAGAATGCCGGCCAGCAAATGCTCGGTACCAATATAGTTCAGTTTGTAAGAGCGAGCCAGCTGATAGGCCAGGCCTAAGACGGCGCCGCTTCGTTCGGAAAATCTCATCATCATGTTGAATACCCCCTGTGTCAGGTTTTATTTAATATATCCCGGATAATCGCCGCTCGGGCGGTATCTCGCTCTTCTGGTGCCATCAGCCGGCCCTGGGCTTTCTGAATGCTGGCCGGGCCGATTGCCGCCTGGATACGGTTCAGATCAGCTTCCTGCACCTGTGGCAGCAGCCCGAGCGACAGTCCCAGCCTGATGCCGGACAGCAGTGTCACCGCTTCTTCGCTGGTCATGATCCGAGCCTGGGTCAAAACGCCATAGGCACGCATCACTTTGTCCTCGATCAGCAGCGGCTGCTGGCGGTAGATTTCCCGCCGCAATTTGCGTTCTTGCTCAATCAGCTGCAGAAGCATACGTTTGAGGTCACTGATCAGGTCATCTTCTGTCAGGCCCAGCGTCAGTTGGTTGGATATCTGAAACAGATGTCCTTGTGCTTTACTATGCTCGCCGTAATTGCCGCGGACGGCAAATCCCATTTTGTTCAGGCTCTCGATGACGTCCTTGATACGGCCGCTCATGGTCAGGCCCGGCAAATGAGCCATCACCGATGCGCGCATACCAGTGCCGGTGTTGGTCGGGCAGGCGGTTAAAAAGCCGTAGCGCTCACTATAGGCCAGAGAAAGTTTGCCCTCCAGGATCAACACAGCGGCAGCGGCAGCTTCATAAGCCGCTTCGAGATTCAGACCGGCCTGCATCGACTGGATGCGGATATGATCCTCTTCGTTGATCATGATCGAAACAGACTCATCGCGGCTGATGATCACGCGGCGGCCAACGCCTTTGCTGGCCAGGTCGGAGCTTATCAGGCGTTTTTCAGCTAAAGCTTGCTGGTCCTCTTCACTGAGTGTTTCCAGCTCAAGCAGCAGATAACTACGTTTGCGCTCTTTGTCCTTATTGAAGAAAGCCTCAGTGATCTCGTCAGCTGCCTGGCGCGCCTGCTGGCTGTCCATGCGGTGCGGAAAGGGGTAATGGTCGAGGTCACGGGCCAGACGGATGCGGCTGGAGATGATCACATCGCTGTCGGGGCCTTGGTCAATGTACCAGGTCATTGTGCAGCACCCCCTTTGGATGGCTGAGTACCGTCAGTCTTGGCATCTTCGGTGCACAACCGGCTTTCCAATGTGTGAATCTCGTCACGCAGGCTTGCGGCTTTTTCATAAGCCTCAGCCTTGACAGCCTGCTGCAATGATTTTTTTAGTTCGAGCAGCTTGGCTCGCAGCAGGTTCTGTTCCTGTTGACCTGCGGTCTGGCAGACCTTGCGGCCCACATGGCGGGTGCTGCCCTGGACGCGGCGCATCAGAGGATCAAGCCGTTCAGCAAAAGCCTCGTAACAGTGACTGCAGCCGAAAAGTCCGGACTTGCGGAATTCATCGTAGCTCATGCCGCACGATGGGCAAACCGATGTTTTCGCGGCCGCCACGCCGAAAGCCGGAATACCGCCGGTTGTATCAAATATACTGCCGCCGCCGAGCATGCCGGAACCAAAGAGGCCGCTGGCTGTGCCGAAATAATCCTGCAGGTTCATGCTGATGCCCTGCTCGCGGGCACATGATTCGCAGAGATGATGTTCAGTCGTCACCCCATTGCGGGTTTGCGAAAGATGGATGGTCGCTTCTTGTTTTTTACATTTTTCACATTTCATGGGCTAGCCTCCTCCTCAGGGCTCAGCGGACGATCAGACTGGTCAGCATATTTTTGAAAATGACCATGCGGACACGGTCTTTGAGTTCGATGGGGACGTCAGACAATGAACGGTCAGCGGTGGCAGACAGCAGCAGCCGCGCTTCCCGCTCATGAATGATGTCATAATCACAGAAATTGCGGACCAGGACCTCGGCTTGATGCTGGGACAGACTGTCGCCTATATTGTTCAGTGTGTGCATCAGGTACTGGGTCGGGGTGGCCAGTTCAACCCGCCGGATACGGATCATGCCGCCGCCGCCGCGCCGGCTCTCGACCAGATAGCCCTGATCGTTGGTAAAACGCGTGGCCAGGACATAGGTGATCTGCGACGGCACACAGTTGATGCGGTCAGCCAGTGAGTTGCGGCTTATCTCAACGAGACCGTTGTTCTGGTCCATCATGTCTTTAAGCAAGGCTTCAATATAATCGCTGAGACGGGCCATCGGCAGGCCTCCTTTCCATGATTTGAACTTTGACTATCTTTGACTTTGATATTATTATAGCGCCAGTTTCAAGTTTGTCAAGGCTCAAATGCTACTGTCTCGCAGTCTTATCTTAATTTTTTAGACAACCTATCGGTACAATGTATACCCCGTCATCTCGCTTATATCCATACTCTGTACCAGTTAAAACCATCATAATCGAAGGTGCTTTCATTCTGCTTGTATCGATTTTTCCCTTTAAAGCTAAAAGGTTTCTTGCCGCATCCTCTATTTCACTGCCCCCCAATTTAACCTCTATCAATGCGTAAGCACCATTTCGCAGGTGTACAATCGCATCACATTCCAGTCCAGATTTGTCTCGATAATGATATACGGTTCCTTCTAAAGATTCCGCAAATACTCTTAAGTCTCTAATACACATCGACTCAAAGAGCAAGCCCATTGTATTTAAATCATTCAATAAGTCTGCAGGCCCAATACCGAGTGAAGCAACAGCAATTGATGGATCAACAAAATGTCGTGTATCTGATGTTCTTATTGCTGTTCTGGAACGCAAGTTAGGACTCCATGAAGGCAAATCTTCGACAACGAAAATACTCTTTAAAGCTGTGATGTATTTAAATATTGTATCTTCGTCCAGTGAGTCGTTGTCATTCGTTATCATATCGGCTTTAATGTTTGTCACTTTTGCATCTGATGCAATAAAACGAGAAAGCGATCGCATGAGTAGCTTCACCCTCTGAGGATTCCTGATATTCTCGTCTGCAATTCTAATATCGGATTCAACTACAGCGTCATAATAATCATAAGCTTGTCTTAAGGCGATTTTTTCGCTTTGATCGATGGCCTTGGGCCATCCGCCACGACATATCAAGAATGACAATCGTCGAATATTAATGTCGCTTTTCACAGCGATATTTTTACTGAACTCAAACAATTCTTTTAAAGAAACTGATCCGTTTGAATCGCCTGACTCAAACAACGACATCGGACGCATCATCATACGCGATATTCGACCTGTGCCTGAATGCGATATAACACTATCTCTAGCTGGTGTTGCAGACCCTGTTAAAATAAATTGCTTGAATGAATCTCGCTTGTCAACTTCAAAGCGAACCGCATCCCACAATTGTGGTGCTAATTGCCACTCATCAATCAGACGAGGTGTTTCTCCTTCGAGTAATAATGTTGGATCAATTTCAGCCATTTTAATATATTGCTTTTTTTTGGCCGGGTCCTGTATCAAAATTGAGCTTTTAGCAATCTGACAAGCTGTTGTTGTCTTGCCGCACCACTTTGGTCCTTCAATTAGAACAGCACCTTTTGCTTCAAGCCTCTCTTGTAAAATCACATCGGCAATTCGTTCTCTATATTTTTTCATGCATTCCACCACCTCAGAAACATTATACCAAAAATTATAAAGTTCAGCAGATTTTTCGGTGATATGGCATTATTTCATTCGGTGATTTGGTGTTATTTCTATCGGTGATTTGGCGTTATTTTTATCGGTGATTTGGCAATTTTACATTCGATATAATATCGATGTGCTATATTCATGCCATATACTACATCATCAGGAAGGTACCTCATGAACAATAATTGCAGCTTGCTTTCATCAGCCATCGATTGCCTGTCGAAAAAAAGGTTAAAAACAACTGGCTAACGTCATGTAACACTAAAATCTGTACATGCGCAGACAGGATCGAATCTGGGCAACGGTCTGTTTTCATCTACGCGTAAGCAAATGTTTTTATTTTCAGCAAAACAGGCTTGTTATAAATTTTCATAGCGGCTTCATCGCCATTCAGACGACGGATCATTCGCCATTGCCCCTGTTCGAACCGGCCTTCTTCAAACAAGAGTATGTCAACATTCGGACGTTTAGTGTCAGTTGAAAAAGGGTGCAGCGCACAGCCATTCGCCAGAATGTAAAATTCATCTTCTGCATTTTTCAAAACCAGACAGACGCCGTCTTTGCGCGATAAAATCGGCAGGTTCATCATAGCCTTGAACCCAAAGAGACCAAAAATCATTGTATCATCATCCGGGCGCTCGCAAATGACTGCCTGCAAGTCCGATGTCCCGAATTTGGCGGTTAACAGCGGTACCATTTCGCTTAGTGTTTGCGCGTACCAGCCATATTCATCAATATTCTGGGGTGTTTTCAAAGCCGGATCGGATGCATCCATTCCAAACAGGTAACCCGCAATGCCCGAGAATGGTTCGCCCATTTCTTCAAAACCAAATGGCGCATACCCTAGCGCATGATGATGGCCGACGGCATAGACCTGACGCGGTCCGGCATAGCTGTGGGTTGCTGTCTCCGGAATAAACAGCGGATTGCCAAGTTTCCGATACTCGTCACAAACAGTGCAAAAATCAGGCACATAGATGTCAGGTGCTATGATATCGATGGCCGGTGCGCAATAATGCCACACCTCCATCTGCCTCGCAACCGGGCCTCCGCTCGGAAATACACCGGCGGGCTGACCTTTGTCCAGCCAGCAGTTAACCGCCATCGGCAGTGGATAAACTGCTTTGCCAGCTTCAGCCACGTGATTGACATAGCAGGCAATGTAGTAGGCACTGAAAATTTCTCCTGCCGCATCACCAAAAATTGCTGGCCAGTTGCCGCTGGCAGCACCAGCCTCGACCGCATCGCGGACATCTTGCGCCATTGTGGCTGTGCTGTTTTTCATATGGTCGGCAAAGTCCTGCGGCACCGCATCGGCAAAAAGCGCATCTGCAAGATCAGAATTTTCGCGGGCTGATCCCTGAAGTCCGGTTTCGTTCTCGACCTGAACAATGATCACCGTGTTCTCCTGCTCATCAATGTTCTTGATATGCAGTATCAGCTCTCGAAAAGCTCTGGTATCAGCTTTCAGCGTTTCTTCGCACAAATAAGACAGCGTTGTATAGGGCATTTGATGAAAGTTTTCGAGACGGGTCAGATTCTGCCCCTTAACGACCTCTGCCCGTTTGAATCGAACCAGATCAGTCTTGACCCAGGCTGGCGCATATAGACACTGGGCATTCTTCCAGGCGCCAAACCATAGAAGTCCCAGCTTTTTACCCCGGCGGCGGGCTTGCTCGATCAGGCCGTCAACGAGACTGAAATCAAATATTCCTTCCTCCGGTTCGACCATTTCCCAACTCACAGGCATCAGCAGGCTGTTCATACCAAGTTTCTCTGCCTTGTCCCAGACACCTTCCATATACTCGACTGACGACGAGTTGGAGTTGTGAACTTCACCAGCCAGCATGATGAATGGCCGGTCATTGACTATCAGCAGTTTCCCGTTATTGTGAGATTTGATGTGTGGAATTGACATGGTAATTGCCTCCTTTATTTAAGTGAAAGGTAAAGGGTGAAAGGTGAAAACAAGTAACAAGGAACGAGTAACAAGGAACAAATCTGGTTATTTTTATTGTTTTGTGTCAAATGTGCAAGAATTAGTTCCTCGAACCTGTTACTTGTTACTCGTTACTTGTTACTTACTCTTTAACTCCCCCGATGATCATGCCCGATTCCAGTCGCTTCTGGAAGAAC
>DMJC01000024.1 GCA_003451915.1 Clostridiales bacterium | reverse complement strand
GCAGCCATCAAAGCGCCGATCCGGCCTGCAATGTCCGACATCGGCGCCAGCAGCGGCAACGAACCGTCATCCAGCTGAACGGTCTCATAGGCGATTGCTTTCAGACCTGACCGGCGTATTTCTGCAGCCAGTTCTGGCACAGCAGCCAAGTGAAGATAGGTAAAGAGGATCAGGTCCGGGCGAAAGTATCTATATTCTTCTGGCTGAGGTTCTTTGACTTTGACAACCAGACCACTTTGCCAGCAATCCTCAGCTGATCCAATCACCGCGCCGGCTGCAGCATAGTCAGCGTCGCTGTAGCCGCTGCCCTGTCCGGCTCCGGTTTCGACGGTCACACAATGCCCCAGACGTACCAGATCGTGCACACCGGCTGGCGTCATTGATACTCTGTTTTCATTGTTTTTGATTTCACGGGGTATCCCAATATTCATCTATTACGCACCTCCTGCCTTTTTTATTATACGGCTGATGATGCTGCAACTCAAATAATCATAACAAGGCAAAATGCGTTGCATAGGCTTGAACGGGATTATCTGATAAAATATAGCTTGAAATAAATTGATAACAATTAGTCTGTCGGAGGATCGTCCAATGAAGCTGATTACCTGGAATATAAACGGCATCCGGGCGGCAGAAAAAAAGGGCTTGCTCGATTATCTGGCCGCTACCGATGCCGATGTTGTCTGTCTGCAAGAAACCAAAGCCCAGCCTGACCAGATCCCGCTGACCCTGAATTTTGCTCCTGGCTGGCAAGCCTGGTTTCATTCAGCTGAACGCAAAGGTTACAGTGGCACAGCAGTTTACAGCAAAATCAGCCCTCTTTCGGTCGAGTATGGCCTTGGCCAACCCGAATTTGATACCGAAGGCCGCACAATCATCGTCGATTATGCTGATTTCTTGCTCTATAACATTTATTTTCCCAATGGCGGTTCTGGTATAGAACGTCTGGATTTTAAACTCCGCTTTTATGAGTGCTTTCACGCCCATGTGCTGGCTCAGCTCGCGAAGGGTCGCCAGGTTGTTGTCTGTGGCGACTTCAATACGGCACATAAAGAAATCGACATCGCCCGCCCCAAAGAAAATAGCAATGTATCTGGCTTCATGCCTGTTGAACGGGCATTTCTCGACCGTTTCATCGCCAGCGGCTTTGTCGATACTTTTAGGTTATATCATCATGAACCAGGCCAATACACCTGGTGGGATCAGAAAAGTCGCGCCCGTGACCGCAACATCGGCTGGCGCCTAGACTATTTCTACGTCAGTGCCGGTCTCGCCGATCGGGTGAAAGACGCTTTTATTCAGATGGATGTGATGGGATCCGACCATTGCCCGGCAGGCGTTGTTATTGGGTGAAGGGTGAAGGGTGAAAGGTGAAGGGTGTCGCTTCGCGAAATTTGCGCCTTTGGCGCATCATCCACTTTTCACCTTTCACTTTTCACCTTTCACCTCCGAGCTCTGCTCGGGTACCTTTCACCTTTCACTTTTCACTTTTAACTTTTCACCACTTGTTACTTGTTACTCGTTACTTGTTACTTTTTACTTGCCGCCAGCGCCGCCCTGACGAAACCGGCAAAAAGCGGGTGGGGACGATTGGGGCGCGATTTGAATTCCGGATGGAACTGGCAGCCGACAAACCAGGGGTGGTCGGGCAGTTCGATCATCTCGACGATGCGATTGTCCGGTGAAACACCGCTGAACATCATGCCGGCTTCGGCCAGTGCATCCCGATAATCATTATTGACCTCATAACGATGGCGGTGGCGTTCATGAATCAGACTTTCTTTATAGACCGCGAAAGCCTTGGATTTCTCGTTGAGCACACAGGGATACTGTCCGAGGCGCATGGTACCGCCAAGCTGGTCAACATCCTTTTGTTCAGGCATCAGGTCAATGACGGGATAGGGTGACTGCGGCATGAATTCAGCACTGTGCGCATCCTGAAATTTCAGAACATTACGGGCAAACTCAATAATGGCGATCTGCATGCCGAGGCAAATGCCAAAATAGGGTATTTTCTTTTCACGCGCATAGCGTGCTGCTTGAATTTTGCCTTCGATGCCGCGTGAGCCAAAGCCGCCCGGCACCAGAATGCCATCAACATCAGACAATAATTCGGCAGCTGTCTGCTCGGTGACCTCATCCGAATCGATCCATTTGATATCAACCTCAGCCTGATTAAATGCACCGCCATGCACAAGTGACTCAACAACGCTGAGATAAGCGTCCCGGAGTGCGGCATATTTGCCGACAATGGCGATACGAACAGTATACTTTGGATTTTCCAAGGCATAAACCATGGCTTCCCAAGCTGCAAGGTCGGGTTTTACGTTGGGGAAACCAAATCGTTCACAGACAATCTGAGCCAGACCTTCTTTTTCCAACGCCAGGGGAACCGCGTAAAGCAAGGGCAGGTCAAGGTTGGCAATGACGCAATTGTCCGGCACGTTGCAGAAAAGAGCAATTTTCGACTTCAACTCTTTGCTGATCTCAATTTCTGACCGGCAGACAATGATGTCAGGCTGAATACCCAGGCTGAGCAGGTCTTTGACACTGTGCTGAGTCGGCTTGGTTTTTTGTTCTTGCGAGGCAGACAAATAAGGTACAAGCGTCACATGAATGAAAATGCAGTTTTCACGGCCAACCTCGGCAGCAAACTGCCGGGTTGCCTCGATGATCGGCAAGCCTTCCATATCGCCGATGGTACCGCCGATTTCGATCAGGGCAACATCATAACCCGCTTTGCCCCTGCGAATACGGTCTTTGACTTCATTGGTGATGTGCGGAATAACCTGAACTGTGCCGCCCTGGTAATCACCCTTACGCTCTTTCTGGATAACAGACCAGTAAATGCGGCCTGAAGTGACATTGCTGTTCTGGGTGAGGCTTTCATCGATAAAACGCTCGTAATGGCCGAGGTCAAGATCGGTTTCAGCACCATCATCGGTCACGTAAACCTCGCCATGTTGAAAGGGATTCATGGTACCGGGATCAATATTGAGATAAGGGTCAAATTTCTGCATGGTCACCCGAATGCCGCGCGCTTTCAACAGCCGGCCCAGCGATGCTGCGGTAATTCCTTTGCCAAGTCCCGATACGACGCCACCCGTCACAAAAATGTACTTCATCAAACCCCTCCAAAACAAGCCCCCACGTTACCTGTTACTTGTTCCCCGTTACTTGTTACTTGTTACTCTTCACTCTTGACTTTTCACTTTTCACTAGCCGAGCTTCGCTCGGTTTACTCCCATTCAATTGTCGATGATGGCTTTGGAGTCAAATCATACAGAACACGGTTGATTCCCTTAACTTCATGAGTTATGCGTGCAGTTATCCGCTGCAGAACGCGCCAGGGCAATTCGGGTACGTCTGCTGTCATCGCATCGATTGTATTGACTGCACGGATAATAACCGGCCAGTCAAAGCTCCGTTTACCCTCTTTGACACCCGTTGAACGAAAATCCGGTACAACCGTAAAAAACTGCCAGATGGAGCGGGCAAGGCCTTCTTGTTCCAACTCTTCACGTAAAATAGCGTCTGATTCACGAACAGCTTCCAGGCGATCCGGAGTTATCGCGCCCAGGCAGCGAACACCTAATCCCGGTCCCGGGAACGGCTGGCGATGAACCATGCTGTCCGGCAGGCCTAATGCTGAACCAACAGCCCGGACCTCGTCCTTGAAAAGCATTTTAACCGGTTCGACCAGCTGAAAGTTCAAGTCCTCCGGCAAGCCGCCAACATTGTGATGGCTCTTGACTGCCTTGACCGTCTTAGTGCCACTTTCGATGATATCGGGATAAATTGTACCCTGGCCGAGGAATTCGATACCATCCAGTTTCCGGGCCTCTTCTTCAAAAACCCGAATGAATTCTTCGCCGATAATTTTTCGTTTACGCTCTGGATCCGAAACGCCTGCCAGCTTACTCAGAAAGCGGTCAACGGCATCAACATAAATTAAGTTAGCACCTAATTCCTTGCCGAATACTTTGATAACCTGGTCAGATTCACCTTTTCGCATCAGACCATGGTTGACATGCACACAAGTCAGCCGGTCACCGACTGCTTTGATCAGCAGAGCTGCGACAACCGAGCTATCGACGCCGCCTGACAAGGCCAGCAGTACTTTCCCTGAACCAACCTGGCGGCGGATCAAGTCAATCTGGTCTGATATATAGTTCTGAGTATTCCAATTAGCCTGAGCTCCACAAGTGTCAAAGATGAATTTCCGAATTTTTGCAATCCGTTCGTTCTCATTCTGCGGCCAGGGATCCGCGCCCTGGTGATCTGCGGAAAAAACCGGCAAACCGCTTTGATAGACGGCATCTGAAGCATCAATCTGCACCCCGTCAACCGTTCTGTTCAAGCCACCGTTAAGAATAATGCCCCTGACGTTGGGTAAAGCTGCCAGTTCGGTCTGGCTGATATCATGCGGATGAATCTCGCTGTACACACCCAAAGCTCTGATTTCGCGGGCTAACCTGGCGTTCTCATCACTGCCCAGGTCTAAAATTAGAATCATATCCTGCTTCATCAAACCCCTCCAAAACAAACAAGAGCTCATTCGAAAACTCGAAT
>DMJC01000239.1 GCA_003451915.1 Clostridiales bacterium | reverse complement strand
CGACCAGGCAGATCCGGCAGGCGCCGACTTCATTTACACCCTTCAAATAACAGAGGGTTGGTATTTTAACGCCCGCATGCCGGGCTGCTTCGAGTATGGTATAGCTGGCCGGTACGGTTACCTGGACGCCATCGATTGTCAAATTGACCATGTTCACAGGATTTCACACTCCTTCTTGGAATCACTTCTTAAAGACGGCCTTGAACTTGCAAGCCTGCTCACAAGCGCCGCACTTAATACATTTGCTGGCATCGATGACATAGGGTTCTTTGCCCAGAACACCGGAAATGCAGCCGACCGGGCAGCGTTTGGCGCACAGTCCGCACTTGCGGCAGTTGTCAGCGACAATATAATAGGTCAGCAGGTTCTTGCAGACGCCGCAGCTGCACTTGTGATCGATGACATGTTCATCATATTCATGACGGAAGTGTTTCAAGGTCGAAAGGACCGGGTTAGGAGCTGTCTGGCCCAGCGCACAGAGTGAACCTTCTTTGATTGCTGTTGCCAGTCTTTCCAGTTCGGTGATATCTTCAGGGACGCCTTTGCCGCTGGTGATCTTCTCGAGAATCTCCAGCATGCGGCGGGTGCCGATCCGGCAAGGTGCACATTTGCCGCAGGATTCATCAACAGTAAATTCAAGGAAGAACTTGGCGATGTCAACCATGCAGGTTGTTTCGTCCATGACGATCATGCCGCCAGATCCCATCATCGAACCAGCTGCAATCAGGTTATCATAATCGATCGGCACGTCGAGCAGTGAGGCCGGCAGACAGCCGCCGGACGGGCCGCCGGTCTGAACGGCTTTGTAGGCTTTGCCGCCAGGTATGCCGCCGCCGATATCGAACACGATCTCACGAACCGTGGTCCCCATCGGGATTTCGACGAGGCCGACGTTGTTCACTTTACCACCCAGGGCAAAAACTTTCGTGCCTTTGCTCTTTTCGGTGCCCATACTGGCGAACCAATCGGCTCCTTTGAGGAAAATGATCGGAATATTAGCAAAGGTTTCGACATTATTAAGAATCGTCGGTTTACCGAAGAGGCCTTTGACGGCCGGGAACGGCGGACGTGGAGTCGGATTGCCGCGCTTGCCCTCAATGGATCGCATCAAGGCAGTTTCTTCACCACAGACAAAAGCGCCTGCTCCCAGACGGATCTCAATGTCAAAATCGAATCCGCTATCAAAAATATTTTTACCAAGCAGGCCATAGCTGCGAGCCTGATCAATCGCCAACTGTAAACGTTTAACAGCGATCGGATATTCTGCCCGGACATAAGCATAACCCTGGCTGGCACCGATCGCATAGCCAGCAATGGCCATGGCCTCAACGATGCTGTGGGGATCACCTTCAAGGACTGAACGATCCATAAAAGCGCCCGGGTCGCCTTCGTCCGCGTTGCAGCAGACATATTTCTGATCACTCTGCTGACGGGCAGCGAATTCCCACTTCATGCCTGTGGGGAAACCACCGCCGCCACGGCCACGCAGACCAGATTTCTTGACTACGTTAATGACATCCATCGGCGGGATCTTTTCTGACAATATTCTGCCGAGAGCCAGATAACCGTCTTGAGCAATGTATTCTTCGATTATCTCGGGATTGATTGAGCCGCAATTACGCAAGGCAACACGCAGCTGTTTTTTGAAAAAGTCTGATTCTTGAACATTTTTGGCCTGTTCCAACGGCAGGCTGGTCT
Source organism: Clostridiales bacterium (assembly GCA_003451915.1). GTDB lineage: Bacteria > Bacillota > Clostridia > Saccharofermentanales > UBA5734 > UBA8949. The sequence goes on along the minus strand of DMJC01000239.1, from coordinate 6,303 downwards.
TGACGGTCATCAGACGCTGAACATAACGGCCTTTGACCAGATGTTCAGAAACAATTTCCGGAACGTCATCGACACTGACCTGGTAGTACATGACACCTTCCGGGTAAACCACCATGATCGGGCCTTCGGCACACAGGCCGAAACAGCCGGTCTTGATGACTTTGACTTCTTTCTGGAGACCGTTTGCAGCAATCTCCTGTTCCATTTTCTCTAGGATCAGCGGTGACTGGGACGCTGTACAGCCAGTTCCGCAGCAGACAAGGACGTGCGCTCTATAAAGATCCATTGGTCTCAAGCCTCCCTGTATTTTGCCAGAATGGCTGGAATTTCGTCTGCAGTCAGACGACCGTAAACGTCTTCATTGATCATCATGACCGGAGCCAGGCCGCAAGCACCTATGCAACGGCAGGCGTTGATCGAGAATTTCATGTCTTCGGTACATTCACCCGATTTGATGCCGAGTTCTGTCTGGACTTTGTCGAGGATGGCCTGAGACCCCTTGACATAACAGGCGGTACCCAAGCAAACGCTTACGACATATTCGCCTTTCGGGTTAATGGAAAAAAATGAATAAAAGGAAACGACGCCATAAACTTCAGCTACTGACACACCCAGTCCAAGAGCCACAGAACGTTGAACTTCCAGTGGCAGATAGCCGTAAATGTTCTGCGCTTCCTGCAGAACCTGCATTAAAGCCTTGCGGCCATTTTGCGCGTGATGTTTGATCACGGCGTCGAGTTTCATTTTTTTCTCATCATGAGTCATAGTTTTCGTTGCTCCCATGAGTTGACTCACCTCCCAATTGTATACAATAACATGGTTTGTTAATTTCTGCAATAATTTCGTTAATATTTTATCAATTGTCAGAAAACAGTAATTTTTCTTTCTGCGATTTAGTATAATGCTTTCAAGTTTAAATAACACTGGTGTTGATTAGCTTCAGCAATCGATCGGGAGTACAGCATGCATCTTTATTATCAGGTCAAGCCTGAGGATCATGGCCGGCGGGCAGTCGATGTTTTAATCAGACAGACTGGCATGTCACGCTTAATGAGTAAAAAAGTCAGACTTTATGGTCATCTGACCTGTAACGGTATGGCACACCGGATGATCGACCCTGTTCGGGCGGGTGATATTCTGGTTGCAATTTATCAGCCTCATGTGGAGCAAGGCGGCGTTCTTAATGAAGTGCCGGGTGTCAGTGTCCGCTATCTCGATGACTGGCTGCTGGTTGTCAGCAAACCGGCCGGAATGGTAACCCATCCGACTTATCTGCACGAAACAGGTTCATTGACCAGTTCTTTGGCCGACTATCCGCTTCATCCGGTCAGCCGGCTGGATCGTGATACATCAGGCCTGGTGCTGATTGCCCGTAACGGCCATGCTCACCACGTCATCTCTCAAAATCCGATGCATAAAATTTACCTGGGTCTGATTCATGGCCGATTACCTGAAAAAATCGGCCTGATTGATGCACCAATCCAACGCTCGACCGGCAGCATCATGCTGCGCGAAGTTCATGCAGATGGTGCTGAGGCAAAGACACGATGGCGTGAATTGCATTATTTTGCAGGTTCCAATGTCTCGATGGTCTCATTTGAATTATTGACAGGCCGAACGCATCAGATCCGTGTCCACTGCCGTCATATGAATTGTCCACTCATTGGAGACGGCTTATATGGCTGGACTGCTGATCCGAATTTGGCGGATCAGGCTGGTTCATATCTTGACCGATTTATCGGGCGTCAGGCGCTGCATGCTGCCAGCCTGGATTTTTATCACCCGATATCTGGCTTGACAATCCACCTGACAGCGCCGCTGCCCGATGATTTCAGACAATTATTGCGTTTGCTTTATCAGTGTGAACATGATCGGCTTTGATCAGATTCGCCGATTCTCCAGCAGCTGACTGGCTAACTGGCGGGCTGTCTGGTCGCCGACACCTCCGGACAGAAGTCGGGCAAGTTCTTCCTTGCGCCCGTCAGCATCTAATTCTGTGAGCTGGGTGCGGGTCGTTTCCTCATCAGATATTTTTTCGATCAGAAGATGCTGATCGGCCATTGCTGCAATCTGTGCCAGGTGTGTAATACAGAAAATCTGCCGATGTCTGGACAGCTGACTGAGCTTGTCAGCAACACGGCTGGCAGTGCGGCCACTGACCCCTGTGTCGATTTCATCAAAAATCAGAACAGGGATCCTGTCTGCTTCGGCCAGAATGGATTTAATGGCCAGCATGATTCTGGATGCTTCACCACCAGAGGCAATACGGATCAAAGGCTTGAGCGGTTCACCAGGATTGGCGGAAATCAGAAATTCGATCTTGTCCAATCCGGAACCGGCGTAATGGTCCTGGTTAGTGCTCAGTTCCTCGATGCTGACCGCAAATCGGATTCCTTTCATGCCCAGATCGCCAAGTTCACGGGCTATATGCTGTTCCAGCTGTTCGGCGGCAGACCTGCGTAAAGCAGACAGCCGGCGCCCAGCCGCAATCAGGCGCAGACGAATGAGATCCTTTTGTTTCGTCAGTTTTTCAAACTGAGCTTCACCATCAGCCAGATCATCGAGCTGCTGCCGGGCTTGCTGATGAAATTGCAGGACAGCTTCCAGTGTGCCGCCGTACTTTTTCTTCAGTCGGAAGAGCTGGTCGAGTCGTTCATCAATTTTTTCGAGCTCGCCCGGATCGCATTCAACATGCTCCAAGGCATCGCGCAATTCAGCAGCTGCGTTTTGCAAGGCATAGAGATTCTCACGGATCTGGCACGCAGTTTCAGCTAATTCCGGCAACAGAGCTGTGGCAGGCTCAATCCGGTTAGCGACTCTGGCCAGACTGGTGAGAATTGTTACTGATGAATCACCATTCAGTAACTCACAGGCTTCAGATAAAGCAATAGTGATTTTTTCAGCATTAGCAACTATTTTACGCCGCTGTGCCAGTCTGTCATCCTCTCCTGTTTTAGGTCGGGCAGCCTCAATCTCCTGAATCTGGTAACGCAGCATATCGACCCGGCGCGCCCGTTCTGCCGGATCCTGCCCCAAAGCATTCAACTGACGCAGACAGGTCTGGAATTCAGACATGATCATTTGCCAGGCTTTGGTTGCTTCAGATACCGGATCGCCGGCATAGCGATCCAGGATGGACAGATGAGTTTCGGTCCTGAAAATGGCCTGTTGATCATGCTGGCCATGAATATCAATCAAGTAAGATGATATGTCTCTTAAAACAGATAGAGCAACAAGACGGCCATTGACCCGACAGACTGACTTGCCCGAGGCCTGGATTTCACGAGATAAAATAAGCTCGTCAGTCAAGTCTTCATCAGGATCATCACCGGCAAGTCCGAGCTGTGTCAGCAGACCATCCGGCAAATCATGAGACGGTTCGGTAAAAACAGCCTCGACCATGGCACGGCTTTGACCATGACGAATGACATCGCGTCCGACTTTGCTGCCGCTTAGTGCGCCGATGGCATCAATCAGGATTGATTTGCCCGCGCCGGTCTCACCGGTCAGAATCAGCAAACCGCTGCCGGGTGTCAGCACAGCCTTTTCGATCAAGGCAAAATCATTTATTTCGATTCTGGCCAGCATTGTTACTCACGAACCTGATTTTTGCGGCCGGTGCCCTGGATAGCGATATGACTGAGGTTCAGACAGAGTTTTTCTGCCTGTTCGGCGCTGCGTGCAGCGATAAACACAGTATCATCACCGGCAATGCTGCCGGCAACTTCCGGCAAACGCATCGAGTCAAGCGCGGACGCACAAGCCTGGGCCATACCGGGCAGGCTTTTGATAATGACCAGATTGACAGCCAGATCAACCTGAATCACGGCTTCAGAGAATACCTTCATCAGCCGGCCCGAAGCGACTTCACCGCTTCTCTCCATTGGTACATATTTTTGCAGGCCACTGCCGGTCGTGACTTTAATAATACCCAGTTCCTTGATGTCCCGCGAAATAGTTGCCTGGGTCACATCAAGGCCGGCTGAATTCAAGCCGGAAACCAGATCCTCCTGAGTACCGATTTCCTGATCACGTATCAGCTGCAGAAGCCGTGATTGTCTTTCGCTTTTTGAAGTCTTCATCGGGTTCTCCCCCTGGCCTGTATTTTTTGTGATAAAACCGCGTAAAAATTATCCTTGCCAAGCCTGATCAGCTTTAGTGTTCGGGGTGATTTCCGAATTTCAACTGTGCTGCCGCTCTCAACATAAATATCTTCGCGGCCATCGATTGCAACCAAAGCCTGGCCGGGGTAATCGCAGATCCGGACAAGTACACTGCTGGTGTCAGCGGCAATGAAGCTGCGATTGTGAAGCGTGTGCGGGCAGATCGGCGTGATCAGCAAGAGTGAAAGTTCGGGCTGGATGATCGGCCCGCCGGCAGACAGCGAGTAAGCTGTCGAGCCAGTCGGCGTTGAGACGATTAAACCATCACCCGGGATCATATCAATATAATCATCGTTGATTGTCAGGTCCAGGGTCAGGATTTTAGCCGAACCTCCGCGCGAAATGACAGCATCATTGAGTGCACAGCCGAATTCAAGAAGCTGGTGACTTGCGTTATAACAGGAGACCTCAAGCATCATGCGTTCTTCAACATGATAGTTGCCACTGACAAGACGGCGGATGGCATCGTCCAGACGGATCCTGTCCGGCAGGATTTCCGGCAGAAAACCAACCGAACCCAGGTTAACCCCGACAAATGGAATATTCTCACAGCCGGTCTGATGAACCATTGACAGAAATGTTCCATCGCCGCCGAGGCAGATGATAATATCGCAGGTCGCATAATCATTCTGTTCGGCCAAGCCGTCAGAACAAAGAGCAGTGTCGCGGTATTCCGGACCGACAACACTGATCGCACCATGCTGCCGTATCAAGGATGCGGCTTCACGGGTGACCTTGAAAGCTGTGTCTTTGACCGGATTGGCATAAAGGCCGATGCGCATGGTTCCTCCTGCTGAATCTGTATCAAGATATATTTGATTATAACCCAAGCCATACTGATCTGCATCTGGCTATCTTGCCAATTTAATTATTTTTTAGCATATTAATTGCCAATTGAGCAAGGTCTGCCGGCATCAATTTCTGTTCTGACAACAATTGATCACGTGTCCCCTGACAAAGCAGCTGACTGCTGATGCCGGCCAGCCGGAAATGCATCGCCGGCAAATCGGCCAATAAGTCTGGCAGGGCATGTTGCCCAAAGCCACCCTCAATCAAGGCTTCTTCAACAAACAGCACATGGCCTGTCTGGCTGACCGAGTCACGCAGTGTCTCGAAATCCAATGGTTTTGCGCAGATGACAGCCAGCACATCAGCTGTTATCCCCTGCTCTGCCAACAGGTCAGCTGCGGCTAATGCTGGACCAGCCATCGATCCCAGGGCAGCTATCGTGATGTGATGGCCTTGGCGAAGTCTGCGAATCCTTTCAAAATCGGTTGCCGATGCCGGTTTTGCAGAACCGGTGGTTACTGCTGTCAATTGTCTGGGCCAGCTTTTCCCGCGCGGATAACGGATCGCGACCGGATGATCAGCTTTTATCGCATAATCAAGAATTTCTGTCAGATTATCACAGCTGATCGGGCAGAAAATTTCAAGAGCAGGCAAAGACATTAAAAATCCCAGATCATAAATGCCCTGGTGAGTCTCTCCATCTTCGCCCACGACACCGGCCCGGTCAATGGCCAGGACCACAGGTAAATTCTGCAGACAGATGTCATGCAGCAACTGGTCGAGTGCTCGCTGCAAAAAAGTCGAATAAAGGGCAACGACCGGCCGCAGGCCACCCGCAGCCAGCCCGGCTGCGAGAGTGACAGCGTGCTGCTCGGCAATGCCGACATCGAAAAATCGCTGTGGAAAGGCTTCAGCGAAACCAGTCAAGCCGGTTCCGACGGTCATGGCGGCCGATATGGCGCAAATCCGCGGATTGTGGGCGGCCAGCTCCACCAGGCGGCTGCCGAATGCCTGGGAAATTGAGGCGCATTCCTCCTGCCGCCCGACGGGGGCAGCGGCGCCGTTATGGCCGGCGATGCCGTTTTCCACGACAAAAGGCGCCACGCCGTGATAAAGGTCGGGAGATTCTTCGGCATAGCGATAGCCTCTGCCTTTTTGCGTCAGCACATGCAGCAGGATCGGTCCCTGTATTCTCTGCACCGCCTGCAGATGGTTCTGCAGGCTGGGCAAGTCGTGTCCGTCGACCGGTCCGTAATAGCGGAAGCCGAGTTGTTCGAATAAGACGCCGTGGCCGATGAGCAGCTGCCGGGTGAGCCGCTTGAGCAATTGGATCGCGCGATAGAGCGGCTTG